>NZ_JBEPMN010000019.1:0-59242 GCF_040545755.1 Aquamicrobium ahrensii | reverse complement strand
ACGGCACAAATGACGGAGCAATTGGCGGCGTAGAAACCAACCCGATCCACCTTAGCCAAGCCGCCAAGCTGTCTCACCAGACGGGTCCACCTCACTCTGGGTGCGGCAAGCGTCCCCAATGCAGAGAACATTACTGAGCTTTTTAATGAGATGCTGCATCCTCATATTGAAGAGGAAAGACGGCATCACGAGGAGGTGTTGAACGTAGAACGCGAGAAAGCACGCGCACAAAGCACTAAGCATCGTGAAAAACTGAAAAACGAGGCTGGCGCAAGGCAGATCGCCGAGAGGGAATTACAGAAGCAACGTGACGAAGACCTAAGGGTTCTGAAATCGCTGTGTCGGGATGTCACCGCAACACTAAAACGACAGCAAAGGACTAAGCAGGCCATTGCCGGGCTGGGTGCATTGGTATTGGCGATCCTAACCTTTCTGCCATTTCCGTATCAAATCGAGCCTTCATGGATGCTCCGCCTTGTGGGTCTAGCCGCTACAATTGTCATGACTTATCTGACAATTACCGGAAGTAGTCTTCTCCGACTTGATATCGGTGAAAATCAGGCGTTGCGAGAGCTTGATGGAATGGCGCAGAAGCGCGCGCTAAGTGGGAAACTGGAACGCCACCGGGTAACATGGAACGATGGTGCTTTCACCATAACCGGTAAGGCAGGGCAAGAGCGCGCCAACCTCTTATGAACGCGCCACTTCGTTGAACAAGTGATACTCACTTTGCGTCCCAAGCTGATTTATGGCTACGTAGCTTGGCGTTATAGATGGGGATGGTCGCTCTGACGCCAAGCAGGTGTGCGCTCCTTTCACCATACCAGCACACCTGTGCCGACCCCCTGTCCCAGACCTTCCGCGGCGGCACAGCTACGTGGGCGCGCGCGTGGAGCGACGAAACTCGTAGTGGGATAGATCGGGTTTATTGGGGATTGCATCTGGATGCAGTGAATCTGTACCCGAGTACCCGGTCGAGAGACGGCAACCGCTGTGCGCGGTCCGGTGCTCGAAGTGCGCCCGCATACCATTATTGGCCAACCGGTGCGCCCGGACTCGGCCGCGACACTCGCAGCAACGCATCAGATATTCCGATTTTCTGGGCAGCGCTTCGGCCGATGCTGATTTCTTCTCCCATCGATCTCCCCGCCATACATCGCAGGTGACCGCCAGCATCATTATTTCCCCCGACTAGTTGCCCCAACTTCCCACGTGAAAGCGGGCACAATATATATACGCAGTACCATTCATGCGCATACCGGTCACCTGTACCTCAGCTTTCCATAGCGCCAGAGCTACGCGGGCGCGGATGTGGAGACGGTGAGCGCAGCGGCCACATTCTGAGAACATTTCCGAAACAAAGCTGGGGTTAGCCACCGCCCGCGAATCAGCTAGAATACCGCTCGCACTGATGAAGAACGCTGACGCGCGGCAAACGCCGCCTTCATGACGTAGTGCTTCAGACATAACAACCGTCGCGCAAGCTGGTTAGTGGCCGTTCCGCAAGGTTGAGAAGTTCTGCAGAGCGCTGCCGGTCGCATTGAACCCTGATCGAAATCGGGGCTGAGATGCACGGCGTAGCGCTTTTTTGTTGCTTCGTGCTCTCCGCCCGACTGGAGAGAGTCATGGACAACAGTCGTCCTAACGGCCCGTCAGCGCCTGAAAAGCTGATCAATATTCAAACAGCGGCAAAAGCTTTGGGCGTCCATCCGTGGGCGCTGCGCCGTGCGGTCAATTCCGGGGCGATCCCTGCATATACCCCGTTCAATTCGAAGAAGCTGGTCAAGCTGTCCGAGGTAGTGGCCTACATCAACTCCTGCCGTCAGGGAGGCGCTGAATAATGCCTATTAACCCCACTTTTCCCGAAGGTAGCACCGACGAGACGGTCGAGTTTCTCGACCATATGTACCCCGGTCAGCGTCGTCACCTTGTTGCCATTCCGCTCAAGGGCCGTCTGGAAGCCAGCACGTTTCTAGCGAACGAAACCGACGAGATGCGGGCGTGGATCGACACCCGGCAGAGCGAGGCGAACCTCTATTTCCACGAGAACGGGCTGCGACCCGGCGTCGCGAACAAGAAGGCGAGCAAGGACGACGTTTCCACCGCGCTGTTCGTCCATGTCGATATTGATGACCCCGATGCCGAGGAGCGTCTCCTCAACTTCTCCCCTCCGCCCACCGCTGTCGTATTCTCGGGCGGTGGTTATCACGGCCACTGGAAGCTGAAGGAGCCAACCGACGATCTGGTTCGCGTCGAAGCGATCAACGTAGCGATTGCAAAAGCTCTCGGCGGTGACAATTGCCACAACATCGACCGCATCATGCGGCTGCCGGGCACGGTGAACATCCCGAACGCCAAGAAACAGGCGAACGGGCGGAAGCCTACACTTACTCGTGTCGTGAAAGCGGACTGGTCGCTGACCTATTCGCTGGACGACCTTCCGCAGGGCGAAGGGCCGGAGCCGGCCGGGCCGAAGGGTACGGTCGCGCAAGATGATCGCGTCGTTCCGATTGAGCTGGAAGCGCTGCCGCTGTCGGTGCTGCCGGTCACACGAGCGCTGATTAAATTGGGCGACGACCCCGAGCGGCCCCGCGACAAGCCCGGCGCACGCTTCCGCTCGCGCAGCGAGGCGGTGTTCCGCGTTGCCTGCGACCTCGCCCGTGCTGGTTGCCCGGTGCATATCATCGCCGGCGTGCTCATCAACCCGGCCTTCGGAATTGCCAGCTCGGTGTTGGAGAAGAAGAAACCTGTCCACTACGCGTTGAGGCAGGCGCGTTCTGCGCTTGCAACGGTATCGGACGGCTGGCCCGACTGCGACAAGAGCGGCAACCTGAAGGTGACGATGCGCAATACGGTCGTCGCCCTCCAGCGTCTGGGCTTCGCCTTCTCCCACGACCTGTTCCGCCACCGCAAGGTGGTCAACGGCGCGATACTGGATGATCACGAGGGCGAAATCAGCGATGACGCCTGTGCCCTGCTGCGAAAATTCATCATCGAGGCGTTCGGGTTCGACCCCAAGGCCGAGAACGTCCGTGATGCGGTGACCCAGCTTTGTCTGGAGCACACGTTTCATCCGATCCGGCAAATGCTCGACGCACTCACATGGGATGGCATTCCGCGCGTGGACGGCTGGCTTGTCAAATATATGGGGGCCGACGACACACCGCTGAACCGGGCCGTTGGCCGGATCATGCTCATCGCAGCCGTGAGGCGCGTTCGCGAGCCCGGCGTCAAGTTCGACACCATCGTGATCCTCGAAGGCAAGCAGGGAACCGGCAAGTCCACGGCGCTGCGCATCCTCGCCGGCACAGGCAATCATTCCGACAACGAACTGCTCACGCTGGACACCAAAGCCCAGATGGAGGCGATGGAGGGCGTCTGGATATACGAACTCAGCGAGATGTCGGGGCTCAACAAAAGCGAGGTTGAACGCATGAAAGCGTTTGCGTCGCGCGACGTGGACCGTGCCCGAATGTCGTATGGCCGCTTCTCGGAAGCCCGAGGCCGACAGACGGTCTTCATCGGCACCACCAATGAGCACAAGTACCTGAAAGACCGCACCGGTAACCGCCGCTTCCTGCCCGTCAAAACCGGCGAGATCGACCTTGAGGCGCTTCGGCGCGACCGTGACCAACTTTGGGCCGAGACGGAGAAGCTGGAAGCCGAGGGCCAGAACATCGTGTTGCCGCAGGAACTGTGGGCAGTCGCGGCAGCCGAACAGGAGGAACGGCTCGAAGACGACCCGTGGCAGGAGAGACTCGCCATAGTCCGAGGCAAGGCCGCGGGCGACGAGGTGCGGGCCTACACGGCCGACCTGCTGGGCGGCGTGTTGGGCATCCCCACCGAGCGCCAGCACAACGGTCACGGCAAGCGCCTTGCGGCCTTGATGCGCGACCTCGGCTGGGAGCCGGGCAAGTTCAAGGTTGCCGGCAAAACCATGCGCGGTTTCCACCGGCCCAAGCCTGAGGGTCATGTCGATGACCAACCTGTCCCCTTTTAGGGGGGGTGGCGGTGGCGGCGGTGGCATGTGCTGTAGGGACTCCCGGCGTGCAGCGGGGTGGGCTGCCGCACCGCAGCCTGCGCCGCACGCTGCCCGGCACCCCACGGGTGGCATGCCACCGCCGCCACCCCGCCACCCGGCAGCCGTGGCCGTGAGCCGGCAGGTGTGCCCGCGCGGGGCCACCGGAATACCGAACGCTGCTGCGTTACCTCGGCGTTTTGGGCTTGGAGCGCCGCGTCGGCTTTCCGCTT
The DNA here is from genome assembly GCF_040545755.1 of Aquamicrobium ahrensii. Classification (NCBI taxonomy): domain Bacteria; kingdom Pseudomonadati; phylum Pseudomonadota; class Alphaproteobacteria; order Hyphomicrobiales; family Phyllobacteriaceae; genus Aquamicrobium; species Aquamicrobium ahrensii. The sequence continues at coordinate 54,991 of NZ_JBEPMN010000019.1, read as the reverse complement.
CCCGGTCGTTGCAGCAGCGCCTTGCTAGTTTCGGGCCATTGTTGCGGCTTCCGGCGTGCTGTGTGCCAGCCTGCGGTATTGTGGGCAGTGGGGCGCGGTCACCGGAACGCTGCTGCCGCACCGCGTCGGTGTGCCGTTCGTCGGGCATGGTTCCCGTTCGGGCGCTGCACCGTTCACCGCTTCCAATCGTTTCCTGCTGAGGTGTTCACCAACGGCGATTTCAACCTCGGTGAGCGAGGATTCCGAGATATTCGAGGCCGCGTCGTCTCGCGGCCTTGGCCCCTCAACGATGATCTTGGTCACGCCTTCGGTCACCGCAGGAGCCGTTTCACGGGCCTTCTGGCCGCTCTGGTGATTACTTGTGCCGGTCACCTCGCCGTGATTTTTTTCGGGCTTTTTTGCCTAGCGAGAGCATAAACATGAACGATTTCACCGTTTCCATCACCACCACGACGCGCCGCCGCAAGCTGAGCGACGGCACGCTGCGGGAGCACCCCCAATGGTACTGTGAGTACCGCGAGCCCCAGACGAGGAAGCGCCGCCGCCGCGCCTTCAATCGCAGGAAGGACGCGGAGGCGTTTCGCAATGCCCTGCTGCTCAAGGTCGCCGAAAACAGCTACGTGGACGAGCGCAAGGCTCCGACCGTGGCGCAAGCGATCGATTATTGGCTCCAGACCAAAACGGGAGCGGTCAAAGCCTCGACGCTGAAAGGCTATCTCACAGTCGTCAACGGCGCGATCCGTGGTCCGCTACTGATCGGCACCAAGCAGGAACGCGCCGACTACACAGAGAAGGGCATCGCGCCGAAGAACGCTCGGTTCCTGAAGCTGTTGGGCCATGTGAAGCTGCCGGATTTGTCCACGGCCATGGTCCGCGTCTGGCATCGTGTCGTTACCGAGCAATCGGGCGCATACACGGCGAATCGGGCAAAGTCGCACCTCAAGTCCATCCTGGCCCTTGCCGAGGAAGACTTCGGCATCCGTGCGCCGTCCATGCCGACGGGGCTGCCACGCAACCGGCATAAGCAGAAGAAGGCCATCCTGACGTCCGAGCACATCGCCAAGCTAATCGCGGCGGCCAAGGATGACCCCGAGCATGGCATCTACTATGCCTTTCCCTTCCTCGCCGGCACCTGGCCGTCCGAGCAGCTTGGGCTCGTGTGGGAATCTGTGGACTTCGACCGCAACGTAATCCGCATCCGCCGCATTCAGGAGCGGACGGGCGACCTTACGGAAATGACCAAGACGGACGCAGGCACCCGCGACATCCCGATGTCCGCCGTGCTGCGCGAGATGCTGCTGGCATGGCGCGTCCGCTGCCCACGCAAGGGCAAGGAGCTACATCGCGTGTTCCCTGGCCCTGGCAGGCTGGCTGAATGGCCGAAGCCGAGGATCGGCGGCGGCGGGCCACTGCTCTATCAAAATTTTCGGAAGCGCTATTGGCAACCAGCCTTCACAGCGTTGGGGCTTCCCTATGTAACGCCGCACTCTGCCCGCCATTCCTTCATCTCGACCCTACAGGCACAGGGCATCGAGATAGGTTTGGTCGCACAGATCGCCGGCCACGCCAACCCGACGGTGACGCTTGGCCACTACACGCAGGCCGTTCGCGACGGGTCTGCCGCCATCGAGGCACTCGACCGGGCCTACGGGGGCTAGCGGGTGCCCGGCGCGGCGGTGCATGTGTACGCCGCGCCCCGCCGACCGTACGTCCATGGTCGCTGGGCAGCTTCCCGGCCATGTGGACCAGCCGGCAGCAGCGCGGCCCCCGCAGGCCACTCCGACCGCACGAACGGCGTGGCACGGCTGCACTATACAGAGCCACCTAACATACTGATATCACGTAGATAATTGCGCCCTGGCTATCGCTGTGATCCGCTGTCCTGTTGGACAGGAGGCAGTCATGCACATACTGGTGAAGGGCAAGAGAGACGGCAGCGAGCAATGGCTGCCGCTGGAACGCGCCGCCGAGTTGATGGAACTGGACGCGGTCGAGATCGAATGGGCACTGGAGGAGTTCGGCGAGTGCGAGTCCATCGATCATATCGCGCTCGATCAGGACTGGTAGGCCGAGCTTAGCCAGCTAACTCGAACACAGCGCGGGCGTCGGCAGCATCGACGCCCGCTTTGTTTGTGCCTGCCCGTCTCCGGGGGAAATGGCTCGATACTCCCCCCTTGCGTGGGTCCCTCTCGGCCCGAGGCCGGGGGGTCCCACTCGGGCCTGCGACCGGTTGCGGCGAATACGTCATACGTCAGCGCCAGAACAGCCACCACGCGCCGATGATGATGAACGCGCTTGCCCAAAGCCAATTATGATATTTTTCAATTAGGTCGAATGCCTTCTCGACTGCGTTATCATACCCGATGCTGGTCAGCAGAAAGCGCCATATCGGATAGGAAACGAAAGCGAGTGCGCCCGCCAACACCATGTCTGCAAGTCTGTCGCAGCTACATGTTCCCATATCGAGCCCCCGGATAGCTGTCACGACGCACAGGTGTTGACGCCGGCCTTCACCTTTTCCTGCCACTTGGGCCCGAGAATGTCGCGGGCGGGAATAGCCTGACCGGCACCCGGCTCGCTGTTGCGGAACATGCGGATGGCAAACGCCTGATCATGGCTGCCATAGACGATCGGCATGCCCGGCTGGTAGGTGGTGGTGCCGTTGTAGACGCCGCCGCTTAGCGTGCCGGTGGTCTGGAATTTGCCGGGCGTCTGCATGACCCCGATATTGTTGGCGCTGCGCGCGTCCATGATGATGTAGCGGTCATAGCCGGCCTTGATCGTCTCGATGGCTGCCTGCTGCTGCGCCACCTTGGCCGCGCCCGTGCCGCCGCAGACCGGGGCCGCACTCGTCTGGATGATCGCGGTGTTGGCAGAGGTGCGCACCGCGTTGGACGAGGTGCATGCAGCAAGCGCTACCACGGACAGTGCCAAAGCAGTTCCGGTGAGTAGTTTCGTGGCCATGTATACGTCTCCCAAGTCATTGAAAAAGAACAAGAATCTAAAACACGACGAGAATTTTGCGTCAATATCCGGGTGGCGACGATCCGTGGCCGTGATACTCCCCGCGCACGAACGCGGGATCGAGCGCCCGGCACGCTTCGACCGCCGCTATGGACAATCGCGCCGGGCTTTCCGGATGGACGAGCAGGAAAAACACGACATGGGCGGTGGTGAACGCCCAGACAGCGCAGTCGGGCGCGACGCCGTGCAGTTGCAGCAGCCGTGACGCCATGAACATGGACCGCTCCACACGCGGAAAGTGCTGGTAGATCAGCAGCGACTTGCCGGCCTCGTAGAACCCCGCCACCTCATCGAGGTACAAATATTTGGACGAGTTCTTGCGGCCCTTTGGCAACGACACCTCCAGACAGTTGTCCGGGTCGAAGAAGACCAGTTCGGCGTCATGGAACTCCGATGCGCAACGCTCCATGAATGCAGCGCGGCCGGCCGCGTCGTCGGACAGCGTCTCGTTGAAGTAGGCCGCACCGGCAATCGCTCCGCTGTCCTCGATTGTTTGTAGTCGGCGGCGATCCGGCTCGGCGGCAGCGTGGGCCAGGATATCGAACAACTCGGGGTCGAAGCGACGATGCCGATCAGGCTGCCCGAGATAGGCGAGCTTGCCCCCATCTACGCCACCGTCATCCGGCGTCAGCATCCAGCACACGCCGATGTGGTTCGCGCCTCTGGCCGACAGCGCCCGCAGAAGCGCATACTTGCGGTAGTCGTTGATGTCCCCGACGTATTGATGCTTCACGGCGCGCCCCTCCGAATCACGTTGGGCGCAAGCATGCCAAAATACCCTAATTTGGGGTACTCAAAATTCGGGTTCTATTGAAGCGCTGGTCTCAGCACTGGCGCTTCCCATGTCCTCACTTCGTTCCGATCTCTACCTGCGGATAATCGAACTGCTCGTGCAGGCTCGAAAGGACGCCGGCATCACGCAAGCGGAACTGGGCAAGCGCATCGATCAGCGTCAGACGTTCGTCTCGAAGGTCGAACTCGGCGAACGGCGACTCGACGTAGCAGAGTTTATTCTCATCAGTCGGGCCATAGGCGCTGATCCGAATGGAATAATGCGACAGGCAGAGGCCGAGCGTTATTGAGAAGCAGAGACAACCCTGCGCCAATTCAACGGTAGATTCCGACCCATTGCGGGCCTTACGACGTTCTGGACCCATTCCCGAAAGCCGTCGTTGCCAGCGTACCAGACTATCGGCATGATCGCGGCCGACATCAGACAAACTGCCTGCAACGAGGGCGAACGTCGAGAGGAAGCGGCTCGGAAACTCACACGTCCCTAGACGACGCCTTAGAAAAGTGAGCGTTATTCGCCACCATTCAGCGCAGCAATTTCCTCCCAAAGAGGGAGAACTTCATCCACCTTAAAAGGATATGGTTTTCTATCGAGCGGCTTCTCCCAATCTGGATTGCGGACGGAAGAAAGCTGCCATCCTTGGAACTCAGGCAAATGAGCCTTTTCCAAAGTGTCCAAGAACTCGTCCTCGTTCGAAACCGCTAACACGTCGTCGAGATCTTCGATGGAGCAGAAGATCACGTCACGCATATCCTCCGGCCGGATGTCCGGCTCATCCGCTACTAGTTCGCTGGCCTTTTTCCTTAAGAAGGGCAGCTGATTGCCCTCAAGCTGAAACCACGAATCCATAGTCAAGATAACGCCGTGGGCATCGGGCGTGACCTTCTCGGCCGCATACAGCCCCCTTCTCGCGCGCGAAAAGAACTTCCACAGCTGGGCCATGCCCTTCGCGATTTGATCAAACGCTTTCGGGGCCTCTCCGTACTGATCATCGGCGTATTGGGCAATGAAGGTGATCTTGGTGGCCTTGCACTCAAATACCACCTTTATCTCGTCGCCGTCCTTCAGCAGAAGATCAGGTGTCTTATACCGCGCTTTTTTGGTGCCGAATTCCTGCTCTCGCGATACGCTGAACCTTGGGTAGCGTGCCTCGATCAGCATCTTGCCGTAAGCCTCGAACCGACCATTCGCCTCTTCAAATAGGGTCTGCGGGCCATCGGCCAGATCGTAGTATAGGCCTGAGGTCGCTCGCAGCATTATAAGCTGAGGCAGTGGGACGACGATGCGCCCTCCGTTATCAGGCGATGTAATGATTGGGTATTGGCGGAGGCTGCTTGGCAGATAAGCGATCTTCGAGGAACTGACGTTCGCGACTTCGGCGATCCTCTTGGCCGTGTCAGCCCGCAACGCCGGCAAATCCTTCGAAATCAGCGTCATGGCCAACTCGATTATTTCTGGTCGCACACCCATTTTCGGGTCGAGCTTCGGCACTTTCCCCCACGCCTCCATCTGGGTTTTGAAATAAAGGCCAATACAGGCAAGCGCGAACTCGTCTATCGAAAGCCCGTACTTGCCCTTGAAGTAGTCGGCGCAAGCCCCCTGTCCGTAAACGTAATAGTAGCGGTACATGCGCTCCGCGTGGAAAAAGCCACGCTGCCACAAAAACTGCTTGTGAGCGTAACGCTGCATCTCTGTGAGAATGTTCTTGTTATCCAATAACACGCGGGATTCAGCCTGCTCCGCTTTCTTATAGAGATTGATGAATATGCTGGCGGTGTTGAACTCGAAGTAACGGGCTGGAGTCACCCCTTCCGCAACCTTCGGCGTAGAAAGAAGCAGCAGGAGTAGGTTTTCGATCTCCCATTTGAGAACGAACCAATCGTTACCGATCTCGGCCTCCGCCGCTTCCTTCGGGTATTTTAGGAACCGATCAAGGTTGGGCGGCTCCTCCGACTGCAGTGCGTTTACCGCCCAAAAAAGCTGCAATATCTGCGCATCGCTTGCCTTGGCTAGCACGCCAAGCAATTCCTTGCGCTTTTTCACCCTTTTACGCTGGTACAGGTCCCTTTTGGCAGAACTCATCATCCGCCACCCCCGCAATGTTTAACTGTGTAACTGTAGAGCCTTGCGCAGGCGCAATTCAATCTCCGGACTTAGTTTGAGCCTCCAGCACTATGCCCTTGATGTTGTCCAGTCGTCGCCGAAAGATATCCCGTCGCATGTCGACCATGTGAACGGCTGATTGTTCAGTTCCGCGGCCCAGAAGCAGACGGTCAGCAACCCACCCCGTTGTAGACATTAGTTAACAAGTCGGGACGGTCCGTTCTAAGTTACTCCTCGTCCCTTTTCGCAAACTCCGTTGCGTCGCTGCGCACTCCGCCGACGCCGCGATTTCACGCTCCGTCGATTCTGCGAATTGGTGACCGAGTGGTAACCGACGGCCTTTTGGCCTTTTCCGCGCTTTGTGATTTCAGCCGCCCTGAAAACACGAAAGCCGCGGTTTCCCGCGGCTTTTCGGTGGGGATATCTTGGAGCGGGTGAAGCGATTCGAACGCTCGACCCCAACCTTGGCAACCCGTCCGGGCAGTTTTCGCTCCAGCAAGTATTAAACCGCAAAACTACGAAAAATCCCTACGCTTCAATAACTTACGTTGACACTGCTTTCCGCGTTCATACGCTGGAAACGCCGTGGATTTCCGTTCTGCTGCTTCCCCCCTGCTTCCCCGGTCATGCTGCACCTGCGTGGGGAAGCAGATTTGGTCGATGTCGCGCGCCTCCGCCCTAGCGGCCGGTCGAACGAAAAGGAAGGCGAAGTCTGAAGGAGTTTTATGATGCCGAAGTTGACAAAGAGAATTGTTGAAGCCCTGGAGCGAGATCCCGACCGTGACGTGTTCATGTGGGATACCGACGTGCGCGGATTTGGCGTGCGGGTGAAGTCGTCGGGGACGAAGACGTTCATCATCCAGTATCGGAACGTGGAGCGCCGCACGCGCCGGTTCGTGATCGGGCAGTATGGCGTTCTCACGGTCGAGGTCGCGCGCGACCTCGCCAAGAAGAAGCTGGCGTCGGTCATTGACGGCGCCGATCCCTCGCAGGAGCGGCGGTCGGCCCGCGAGGGGATGACTGTGGCGGAAGTCTGCGACTGGTATCTGGAAGAAGCGGAAGCCGGTCGCCTGCTCGGCCGGAACCGGCGCCCGATCAAGGCGTCGTCGGTCTCCGGCGATCGCAGCCGCATCGAGCAACACATCAAGCCCTTAATCGGCACGCGCGTCGTTGCGCATTTGAGACTGGCCGATATTGAGAGCCTCCAGACCGACATCGCCGCCGGAAGGTCTGCGCGGGTGCACCGGGCCGGACGTGGCGGGCAGACCTCCGGCGGGGCGGGAGTCGCGGGCCGTGCGATCAGCACTCTTCGCAGCCTGCTCAATCATGCGCGCAGGCTCGGGATCATCGAACAGAGCCCTGCGAACGGTGTGCGGGTCATCGCCTCGAATAAGCTGAAGCGGCGTCTCAGCGCCGGCGAAGTCCGGCATCTCGGCAAGATCATGAAGCAGATGGAGCGCGAGGGCGAGCATCCGACGGGTCTCGCGGCCATCCGCGTCATGCTGCAGACGGGCTTCCGCCGCATGGAAGTGCTGGCGATGCGGAAGGAGTGGGTCGAGCCTGACGACAATTGCGTGGCGTTCCCCGACACCAAGTCTGGGGCGCAGATCAGGGCGGCCGGCGATGCTGCGATCATGGAATTGATGAGCCAGGGGCAGCGCAGCGCGTCCCCTTACGTTTTCCCGGCCGATTGGGGCGACGGCCATTTCATCGGCGTCGTCCGTGTCCTCGATCGGGTGTGCGCCCGCGCCGGTCTGGAAAATGTGACGCCTCACGTCCTACGCCACACCTTCGCCAGCATTGCGGCATCGCTCGGGTTTAGCGAACTCACAATCTCGGGACTACTCGGACATGGACCAAGGGGCGTGACACAACGTTACGTCCACCTCGATGCCGCATTGGTGATCGCCGCCGATCAAGTCTCGGCCGAAATTGCCCGACTGCTTGACGGGGGCGAACTTCATTCCATGAAACACGCGAAGCGTTTGCGCCATGCGGAGAATGTTAGAGGGTTCGCCGAGAGGTGAGCGGTTACGCTCCTCATTGACCAGGATCAAGGATGGAAATCCGGGCGTCTGTATCCTTACCTTGCAATGACCACAGGAGATGTTTTTGTCAAATACCCCTCATACCCTCGAGGAAGAATTCCCCGGTCAGATGGAGCAGATTCACGCGCTGAAGATCTCTGATCCGATCTTTGCGGACCTGTTGCGAGAGTACGACGTGGTGAACGATAAGATTCACCTTGCCGAGACGAATGTCGCTCCGGTCTCGCAGGACCACGAGACGACGCTACGCAAGCAGCGCCTGGCAATCAAGGATCGGATCGCGCTAACTCTCCGCGGCGCCTGATGGCAGCGCGACGGCGGACAGTCTCCCGGCTGGCAGGCTTTGACAGGGAAGTGGCTATAGCTCGGGGCTGGTCAACGAGTTTTGGCATATTGTGAACGACAGTAAAGAGGCAAGCCGACGATGACGATATCAGTACCGCGCAAGATCATGCTCGCAACCGACCTTACTCCAGCGGGGGACCGAGCCTTCGACCGCGCTGTCGAACTTGCTTCGGAGTGGAATGCCGAACTCGTTGTCATGCATGTCGCTGAATCGAATTCTGCACGGCCATGGGGAATGGATCGTCGTATCCGCAATGCCGAGACAGAGATGGAAGCACTTGTGCGCTCTGCCAAACAAACATGTAAAATTGTACGCCACACAGTCATCGGCGACCCCGCGGACCGCACACTTGCGCATGCACATGAATTTGGATGCGATTTCCTGATCACCGGACCGGCGCATGGCAAGATTATAGGCGAGAAGTATTTGGGGAGTACGGCCGCCCGCATAGTGCGTCGGGCGAATGTACCCGTGCTCGCCGTGCGGCGTCGCCCTGAAGGCCCGTATGGCAGCATCGTTGCAGCGGTCGATTTCTCGGATCCATCAAGGCGCGCTCTCCTTGGCGGGCACGCACTGTTTCCGTCCGCGCGCTTGACCGCGCTGCATGCCTACCAGATCAAGCCAAACTGGAGTGGCCCCAACGCTGAGCGCACTCTTGATATTATAGAATCCGAAGAGCGCGAAAGGGCCATAAAGGAAGCTCAGCACCATATGGAGGACCTCATCACCGCAGCCGGGGCGCCTGCTCTCGGGTCGACTATCTTGGAAGGTGAACCCGAGGCCGTACTGAGCGACTATGTCGCCAGGAACTGGCCTGATCTGGTTGTTGCCGGCACGCACGGTCGCAGCGAGATCGAGTATGACACCATCGGTAGCGTCGCCGAACGTTTCCTTATGACGCTTCCATGCGATGTTCTCGCGATCCCGACGCGGAAATAGGCAAATGGTGTCTGATCGGTAGGGAGCGATCCGTAACAACCTCAATGAACGCCGCTGGTGACGGCGCAAGTAGAGATTTTGGCACAAGCTCCGATCTCGTCACCATGACCTAATGCGACATGACGATGGGGACAGGGCAGTCGGCCAGTAGAGAGCGTGTTCGGCTTCATTGAAGATGCGATCGATGTGCTTTTCGCTGCGTGGCGCAAAACGATGCAGCCGTGCAAGCGCCAGTTCTTCCTCAAGCTTGATGACGCGCTGCGCGAGCGTTTCCCGCTCGGCCTTCAGCACAGCGATTTCGGCCGCATTCGCCGCCAGAAGCGCCATCAATTCCGCAACGGTCGGGCTGCCGGCTCGATTCATCGGAATCTTGAATCTGAAGCATGTCGTGACGTCAACGGCCAAATTCACCCGACAAACTGATATTGCCGAACCGGGTGGCGGACCATCGCGTCGAGATCAATGCCGTCGAGCAGCCAGTGCAATTGCTCGGCGTCGAGCATCACCACCGTCTCCTGCCGCCGGGGTCAGCGGAACTTGTCTTCCGTCAGCGCCTTCAGCACCATCACAAAGCCCGATCGATCAAAGAATAGCAATTTCATCCGGGTGCGGCGGCGATTGCAGAAGGCGAACACCGCGCGATCGAACGGGTTGAGGCCCATCGACTGCTCGACCAGGATCGCCAGGCTGTTGATCCCCGCCCGGAAGTCGATCGGCTCCCGATGAAGATAGACACCCAGATCATCAGCCAGCCGGAACATCGCAACGCCCCAACGCTTCGATCATCGCCGACAGAGCCTGGGCATCCACACCTTCAAGCTCAAGCTGAACCCCGTTCGGCAGCGACGCCTTCACGCGCACCCGAGGCGATGTCGGCCGACCCATCGTCGCCGGCGGTCGCGCGATCGGCGCTGTTTCGACCACCGGAATAAAGGCTGACGCCGCGCAGCTCGGCACAACCGTCAACACATTCCCTGCCTCCTGCCTCCTGCCGCCGACGGCGTAGCGTGATCCAGTTGCGCAACTGATTGGTGTTGACGCCGTGCTCCAGCGCAAGCCCCGCAACTGATACCCCCGGCTCAAGAGCCGCATCGATCAAGCGCTCCTTCTCAGCCGGATCAAACCGTCGCTTGCCGTTGCGAAGAACCCGCATGACCCGAAGCTGCCCCGATATTCCCGTGCCATCCAATCTCATTGTGTCCACAGTCTCCCTTGTGGACACAGACTCCCTCAATGCTCCGCCAATGAATAGGTGCAGGGATTTTCGCGCTTACCGTTTACGATCTCGATTTCTCTCGTTATGATGAATAACGGTAGGATCGCCCTGTTTTGCTCGCTAGGGTGCGAGGTAGAGCAAGCTTCTTGAAAATGGCGCCCAGACGGGTTATATAGGGGGGGTCATGGGCCGCCACACGACTCCTTCGGGAAGTGCAAAAGGGTGGCCCTTCGTTTTTTATGGCATTGATACCATACGCCAAAGCGCATGCGACCGCAGCACAGCGGGTAGCCCATCTGAGGGCGAGGGGTCTGGTTGTCACCCGGCCAAATGTAGCTGCGCGGAAGATAGAGGCGATTGGCTACGAACGTCTCCGCATCTATTTTCTAAGTCGTCGACAGGCGCACCTTCTTGGCAAGCCGTTTATTCCGGGTACTCGATATCACGATATCATCCGGCTCTACGAATGTGACGCGCGGCTGCGAGACGCGTGTTTCCAGGCCGTCGGACAGTTCGAACTCCTGCTGCGCAACAGCATGTCGGAAACACTTAGCGCGAGCTATGGAAGCCATCCCTATTACATCACGGCCGCGTTCAAGGATGCGAGCGCTAATATAAGGGCGCTTCAGAGCTTCGCGAAGGTGTACGAAAATTCCAAGGATCGGCGCGCCAGACACTATCGCGACACTTACGGAACGCCCATAATGCCGCCGATCTGGACGATGAAGGAATTTCTGACGTTCGGGGCCACATCGCGCATTTTGCAGTGCCTTGCCGGGCCGCTTAAGACCCATATCGCCGGTCAGTTTGGTGTAGGCTCTGATCTTGTGTTCACAAACTGGGTGGAGGCGCTTGTCGACCTGCGTAACATCTGCGCGCACCATGACCGGCTTTTCAACCGAAGCTTCCAGAAGCAACCCGGCCGGCTACGAAGTGCCGGCGTGCCGGCGGCTCAACCGAAGACGCTCAAAGCCATTCTCGAGTGCCTCGACTATCTTCTGACACAACGCAGATCGCCGGCAGAAGTTACAGACAGGGTACATCGTATCATTCTGCGATATCCGGAGATGAACCCCGCCGAAGCCGGCTATTAGCCTCTCTGTAGCAATGAATAATATCCCCGCTCTATTGTGCACGATCACCAGCAATAGCGCGGCATAGAGGTCCCAGCCTTCTATGCAGAAGCTTTGGGTATCAACACCGGCCGGCCCTTCTGCGGTCTGGCGTCGAGATTTTCGAGCTGAAGCGCGAGCACGCGGCGCAAGACGATTAAGAGACGCGTGGCATTGCAGGATCATCGAGCACGAGCCTGCGTACCAAAACACTCGCCGTCGACGGTAACCACATCTTCATCGGCTCCTTCAATTTCGGCCCCCGATCCCTGCTCCTCAATACCGAGATGGGGTTCTGATCGATAGCCTGCGCATGGCCGGAACGCTTGCCGACGCCTTTTCGACCCACTTTGCGCTCCTGAGTTATGCGCCGGAATTCACAGACGAAGACGAAATCGTATGGAACGAAGCTACGGCAGACGGGGCGCAATCCTACCATGAGAGCGGGCCAGACACGGATGCCGTCTCGCGTCTTGTCCTCTGGTTCGTTGGCTTTCTGCCTATAGAATGGCTCCTTTGATGGGCTATCGCAAACCCGTCTCCAAAGGCTGGACCAGCAGCGTAACGTGCAATAGCGTGCAGCAGCGTCACCTGTGGAAGGGGTGGAAATTACTATGCCAGCAAATAACGGCAAGATGAGTTCGAAACGAGCTGCCCCCGTCAAAAGCGGGGACGGTTCCGCTGTGCCGCCCCGCAGCAACTGGCTGGTGTTCCTACTACTGCTGGCGCTCAACTACTTTCTGGTGAGCCTGTTCTTCCCCGGTCCGCAGGGGCCGGAACCGATTTCCTACACCGCGTTCAGGAGCGAACTGGCGAAGGACAATGTCGAGGCGATCCACACCCAGGGCGAATCGATCGAGGGTAAGTTCAAGGCCGCTATTCCCTGGACGCCGCCAGCGGCTGAGGGCCAGCCGGCAGCCGAGCCGCGCGATGTCGAGAATTTCACGACGATCCTGCCGCTGTTCGTCGATCCCGGCCTTGAAACCGAGCTGATCAGGCGCGGTGTCGACATCAGGGCGACGCCGATCCAGACCGAGGCCAACCCGTTGCTGACGCTTCTGTCGGCTTTCGGTCCGGCGCTGCTGATCATCGGCCTTTATATCTGGTTCTTCCGGCGCGCCGCGAAGCAGGGCGGCGGCATGCTGGGCGGCTTTGGCGGCCTCGGCAAGAGCACCGCGCGGCGCTTCGACAAGGAGACGGAAACCAAGGTCACCTTCGCCGACGTCGCCGGCATCGACGAGGCCGAGAACGAACTCGTCGAGATCGTCGATTTCCTCAAGAACCCGGAGAAGTATACGCGACTGGGAGGGACCGCCCCGAAGGGCGTGCTGCTGGTCGGCTCGCCCGGGACCGGCAAGACGCTGCTGGCCCGCGCCGTAGCCGGCGAGGCCGAGGTGCCGTTCTTCTCGATGAGCGGGTCTGAATTCGTCGAGATGATCGTGGGCGTCGGCGCCTCGCGGGTGCGCGACCTGTTCCAGGAGGCGCGCAAACATGCGCCGGCCATAATCTTCATCGACGAGATCGACTCGATCGGCCGCGCCCGCGGTCAGTCGGTGATCGGCGGGGCAAGCGAACAGGAACAGACGCTAAACCAGATCCTGACCGAGATGGACGGCTTTTCCAGCCGCGAGGGCGTGATCGTGCTCGCCGCCACCAACCAGCCCGACGTGCTCGACAAGGCGCTCTTGCGCGCCGGCCGCTTCGACCGCCGCGTCGTCGTCAATCTGCCGGACAAGGCCGGCCGCGAGGCGATCTTCAAGGTTCATACGCGCAAGGTGCCGCTGGCCAGTGATGTCGACCTTGGCGAGATCGCCCAGACGACGCCCGGCGTTTCCGGAGCCGACATTCGCAATCTCGTCAATGAAGCGGCGCTACTGGCCGCCCGGCGCGGGCAGGACGAGGTCCATCACAAGGACTTTCTCGATGCGCTGGAAAAGATCATACTCGGACCCGAGCGCCCGATCATATTGAGCGACACCGACAAGGAGCGCGTCGCCTATCATGAGGGCGGCCATGCCATCCTGGGGCTGGTGGTGCCGGGCGCCGATCCGGTGCATCGCGTCACCATCGTGCCGCGCGGCCAGGCGCTCGGCGTCACCTATCAGCGGCCGCTGACCGATCGCTACAACTATCCGGAAGCCTACCTGCGGGCGAAGATCATCGGCATTCTGGGCGGCCGCGCCGCCGAGGAAGTCGTCTACGGCACGAAGACGACGGGAGCCGAGAGCGACATCGAGCAGGCGACATCCATCGCTCGTCAAATGGTCACCCGCTGGGGCATGAGCGACAAGCTCGGCATGATCCAGCTTGGCCCCCGCCAGAATGAGTGGACCGGCCAGGGCGGCGGCTTCATGGGGCAAAAGCCGTATAGCGACGAGACTGCAAAGCTGATCGACGTGGAAGTGGCGCGCATCATCCACGAATGTCATGAAGACGCCAGGCGGCTGCTTACGGAGCATCGCGGGAAACTCGATGCGCTCGTTGCAGCGCTGATAAAGGAAGAGTCGCTGGATGAGCAGGAAATTCTCGTAGCCACCGGCCTGCCGCCAGCTCCGACACTGCCGGATCGCCCGATTGTATCCGATGCGGTCACACCAGGGTGAACTGGCGGTAGGCGAAGGGACGGCACTCGGTCGGCGTTGCGCCCCAATACGCCTCGACGACATGATGGAGCCGGACATCCGCGCCCGAGAGGCGTAGCCGGCAAGGGCGCCCGAATTGAGCCCACACTTCCTGACAGTAGTGAGTATCGCGCCTGCGAAATCAACGAGAATGCTGCCGTTTCATTCCGAGGCCGTGCCTCGGGGGGCGTCAGCGGGTGGGCGACCATGAGTATCACTCACTACCGGTCTGATAGCACCATCGCTCGGTTTGATCCGGTCGCGAGCTTGTCGTGGATTATACCCTGTGCTTTCTTACCATTCAAATGCGCATCTTGTTAATGAGGTTTTTATGTATACACATATCCTGATCCCAACCGATGGTTCGGAACTTGCCCAGAATGGTGTTGATCATGGCCTTTCCCTCGCAAAGGCGCTGGGCAGCAGAGTAACGATCATTACGGCCACCGAACCCTTTCCCGTACCAACTGGTGGGGCGGCCTGGGGCGTTACGTCAGCCGATATAGCGAGCTACAATGACGGGCGTGAGAAAGCAGCTGAAGAGATGATGGCTCCGATAAAAGCGACAGCAGAAAAGATGGGTATTCAAGCGGACACCGTTCATGTGCCGGGTGCCCGAGCCGCTACCGCCATCTTGGAGACAGCCGAGCAGCTTGGATGCAACTTGATTGTCATGGCATCTCATGGTCGGCGGGGTGTAAAACGGCTTCTTCTCGGAAGCCAGGCCGCTGAAGTTGTGTCGAGCAGTACGGTGCCGGTGTTGGTGATCCGATAACTCCGGCTTGGTACCTTACGACAATTGGTCCAGGCGGATTGCCGATATGTGAGGCATGATGCGGGCGGCTACGCCCTCCGCCAACTGCTCTTCCGACGATGCGTTGGCATTTGGTTCGCGTCTACTGTCGGCCATGTCAGCTTCACATTTCTTCACACTTACCTGAAACACCCGAAACAGTCCTTTCCTAGTCTGGCTTAATCGCGGCAATCGGGCCGCATCGACAAGGAGCTTCACCATGGAACAGGATAGGCAGGAAACCGGCATCGCCAGCACGACTCCGACCAACAGCAAGCGCCGCACGCGCTGGATCGTCGCCGGTGGCGTCGCCGTGCTGGCGCTGGCCGGCATCGGCGCCGCCGGAGCGATGGGCGGCGGCCAGGGCATGAGCCAGCAGTTCATGGAGATGGGCATGAGGCATGGCGGCCACTTCGCCGGACGCGGCTTTAGTCGCACGCTCGACGCGGTCGACGCCACAGCCGAGCAGGAGGACCGTATCTGGGCGATCATCGACGACACCCGCGCCGAGCTGCGGCCGGTGATGCGCGAGTTCCGCGACACCCGCACGACGGTGATGGAACTGCTGGCCGCCCCGACCATCGACCGCGCCGCCGCCGAGACGCTGCGCGCGGAACGCATCGCGGCAATCGACGAGGCGTCGAAGAAGATGGTCGCCGCCGCGCTCGACGCCGCCGAGGTGCTGACGCCGGAGCAGCGCGCCAAGCTCACCGAGCAAATGAAGGAGCGCAGGGGTCCCGGCCGGTGGTAAGATCGCGCCGCTGACACCATAGGAGCACAAGGCATGGCGGAAGAGATCCTGATCGTCGACGACGACACGCGGCTCTCTGCCATGCTGTGCGACTACCTTTCCACCAACGGCTTTGCCGCGCGGGCGGCGGCTTCCGCCCATGCCGGCCTCGACGATATCCGCCGCAAGGCGCCCGACGCGGTGATCCTCGACGTGATGCTGCCCGACCTCGACGGCTTCGAGACCTGCCGGCGCATCCGCGCCGGCTCGGACGTGCCCATCCTGATGCTGACGGCCAAGGGCGAGGAGACGGACCGCATCGTCGGACTGGAGCTCGGCGCCGATGACTATCTTCCCAAGCCGTTCAGCCCGCGCGAACTGCTGGCACGGCTGCGCGCCATCCTGCGCCGGCGCGGGGGCGGCGTCGCCGCCGGCCGGGTCATGCGCTTCGGCCGTCTGGAGATCGACCCGGCCTCGCGCGTCGCAAGGGTGGATGGCCATGACTGTGCGATGACCGGCCACCAGTTCGACCTCTTGGCGGCGCTGGCCGAGAATGCCGGGCGCATCGTGTCGCGCGAGCAGTTGATGGATAGGCTGAAGGGCGAGGGTTCCGACGCCTTCGACCGCTCCGTCGACGTCCATATCTCGCGTATCCGCGCGGCGATAGAGGATGATCCCAGGCACCCGAGGCGCATCATCACCGTGCGCGGAGCGGGCTACGTCTTCGCCCGTCGGCAGGATGAAGAAAGGTAGGCGGCTCTCGATGCGCAACAGCCTGTTCGTGAAGGTCTATCTCACGCTGCTGGCGAGCCTCGTGGTGGTGGCTCTGGCCAGCGCCATCTTCGTGCGCCTTTCCCACGATGAGGAGGATCGCGGCTGGGCGGCAAGGCGCGATGCCTTCCTCGCAGCCATGCTGCCGGCCGATGCCGACATGCAAGAGACGCGGATCGTGCTGGCGCGGCTCGGCGAGGCCTTCGACGCCGACATCACTGTCTTCACGGCCGATGGCGGCACGATCGCAAGCGTAGGCCCTCCCCTTCCCTTCGCCATGCCCGACAATAGGGGCCACTTCCGGCGGGGCGAAGATCGCCGCCGCCTGTCGGCGAGGCTACCGGATGGGCGTGTTGTCGCCGCCCGTCTCGGCGGCAATTTCTTCGGCCCCCCGCGCGCCAACCCGCTCATCTGGTTGGCATTGATTGCGGGCATTACCGGCTTGATCGCCTGGCCGATCGTGCGGCATCTGACTGGTCGGCTCGAACGTCTGCGTCGCGGCGTCGAGGTGTGGGGCGGCGGCGATCTCGCGTTGCGCGCGCCCGTTGAGGGCAAGGACGAGGTGGCGGCGGTCGCAGAGAGTTTCAACCGCGCGGCGGAGCGTATCGAGGGCCTGGTAGCTGCCCACCGCTCGCTGCTCGCCAATGCCAGCCATGAACTGCGTTCGCCACTGGCGCGCCTGCGCATGGCGAGCGACCTCAACGAGGCAGCACCGAGCGAGGCGCGCCGCCGCGAGATCATGCGCAATCTGTCCGAGCTGGACGAGTTGGTGGAAGAGATATTGCTGGCGAGCCGTCTTGACCATGCCGGGACGGTCGAGCTTACCGATGATGTCGACCTTCTGGCACTGGTGGCGGAGGAAGGCGCGCGCCACGGCGTCGAAGTGACCGGTGAAGCCGCGACGGTCAAGGGCAATGCGCGCCTGCTCGCCCGCCTCGTGCGCAACCTGATCCAGAACGCGCTACGCCACGGCGCGCCACCGGTCTCCGCAGAAGTCCGCAGCCATGGCTCCGCGGTCGAGCTTGCCGTGCGCGACCATGGGCAGGGCATCGCGGAGGCGGAGCGCGAGCGGGTGTTCGAGCCGTTCTACCGCCCCTCAGGCCGTAGTGAGCACGCCAGCGGCTGGGGATTGGGCCTGTCGCTGGTGCGCCAGATCGCACAGCATCACGGTGCAAACGTACGGCAAGAGGGGCCCACCGACGGCGGTGCTTGCTTCATCGTCACGTTTCCGACAAAGCATGATTAAATCGTTGATACGCTTCCATGTGGAACGCGTTCGCTCACATGAGTGGAGCCCTTGCCAAATTGTTCTCCAGTGAGGTCGGCAGCTATTCGGTTAACTTGTATGCTCCGGGATCTCGTGGTCGGTGGCCGGTTTCGCAGGCGCCGAAGACTGCACGACTGTCGACAATTGGCCGGCAGCTGACCCGGCCGTGACACGGCGGATCGGATCCGACAGCAACCGCAGGCCATTCAGCACGACAAGGACGGTTCCACCCTCATGGCCGATGACCGCCAGCGGCAGGGGCAGGTTGAAGAACAGGCCGCCGGTGACCAGAACCACCATCGCTCCGATGGCGACGACGAGGTTCTGCCGGATGATGCTGGCGGTGCGACGGGCAAGCCGATGCGCTTGGGCAAGCCTTTCCATATCTTCCGACAGCAGCGCTACGTCGGCGGCCTGGAGGGCGACATCGGAACCGGCCGCGCCCATGGCGATGCCGACATCGGCGCGGGCAAGGGCGGCAGCGTCATTGACGCCATCACCGACGAACGCGACCTTGCCGGTTGCCGCCAGTTCTCCGACTTCGCGCACCTTGTCGTGAGGCAGCATCCCGGCATGGATCTCCTCGGGCTTCAGCCCGAGCTCGGCACCGATGCGCAGCGCCACAGGCTTGCGGTCTCCTGTCATCATGACGATCCGGCGCACGCCGCTGTCGCGCAGGGCGGCCAACGCCGCAGCGGAGCTGGGTCTGGTCTCGTCCGCCACGCTGACGGCGCCCAACACAGTGGCGCCACGCCCGAGATAAATCACCGTTTGGGCGTTGCCGGCAATCTTTTGCAACTCGGGGCGATCGATACGCGCGCCCATTTCCTCAACCAGATACGAGTTGCCCGCCCACACTGGGCCAAGCGCATCGAATCCTTCTATTCCGACCCCTGGTCGCGCGTTCACGTCGACGACATTTGCTATGTTGAGATCACGGGTCGCCACCTCCCTGCGGATCGCGGCGGCGATATGGTGCTCCGAATGCGCTTCGAGGCCGCCGAGCAGCGACAGGAAGCGATCTTCGTCGCCGTCAAGCGCGACCACCTGCGTCACGGCGGCGCGGCCGGTCGTCAGGGTTCCCGTCTTGTCGAACGCAAACGTGTCGACGGCGGCGAGCGTTTCGAGAGCAGCGCCCCCCTTGAACAGCACGCCGCCCCGCGCGGCGGCCGACAGCGCCGAAAGAATGGCGGCAGGCACTGAGATGACGATGGCACAGGGGCTGGCCGCGACCAGCAGCGTGGCGGCCTTGTAGAGCGCCTCCTCCCAGTCGCGCCCCAGCCAGTAGAAGGCAGCGAAGGCGAGCATCGCGCCCACCAAGACCGCAACAGTATAGCGCTGCCCGAACCAGGAGCTGAACCGTTCGGACGGGGCTTTTGCCGCCTGCGCCTCGGTCACCAGCAGGATCATACGTGCGATGGTGCTGTCGCCGACCGTCCTGGTGACCGACACCTCCAGCACGCCGTCGAGATTGACGGTGGCCTCGAATACCTGCTCGCCGGGCTCCTTGGAGACGGGCATGGATTCGCCGGTGATGTTGGCCTCGTCGATGCCGCCGCGGCCGCTCATGATTACGCCGTCGGCCGGGACCCGTGCGCCGGGGCGCAGCACCACCACATCGCCGACGGCAAGTTCGGCCGCCGGAACCTCTTCGACCCTGCCGTCCGTGCGCTTGCGCAGCGCCGTTTCCGGCCGAAGCGCCATCAGCGCCTCGATCGCGCGGCGCGCGCGTCCCAGCGCCCGGTGCTCCAGCGTGGTGGAAATGCTGAACAGGGTCAGCAACACGGCGCCCTCGAAAGGCGCGCCGACCACGGCGGCGGCGATCGCGGCGACGACCATCAGCAGGTCGATGTCGAGGATGCGTTCCCGCCAGAGCGCGACCAGCGCCCGCCATGCGGCCGGCATCCCCCCGGCGACATAGACGAGTGCCAGGCCCAGCGGGTCGAGAAAGGCCAGCTCCCCGCCGAAAAGCCACCTGCCGACGATGGCCAGAACCATTCCCAGAACAGTTGCCTGGGACAGGACCATCGGAAAATCCAACGACACTGATTGCTTCACGTCATCCTCTTGATCGTTTCATTGAGCGCCGGGCCGTCGCCGACATCATCTTCGCACATTTGGCGCTTCCAGACAGGTCACATCGTCATCCGTCGATGAAGAACCGGGCTTCGAAGCCGTCCTGTCGCCCCTCGCGCGGCGACAGCAGTTCGATCCTGCCGCCGCTGCCGGCGGCGATGGTCCGGGCGATGGCCAGTCCGAGGCCAGCGCCGTCCGCCTGTGCCCGCCCCCGCTCGAACGGTTCGGACAGGCGGGCAAGCACGTCCGGTGCGATGGCCGCGCCCGCATTGGCGACGCACAGCACGCCGTCGGCGGACAGCGTCACTCGCACCGGCTCCTGCTGCGAACCGTGTTTCAGCGCGTTCTCGATCAGGTTGCGGGCAAGGATCGCGAAGGCATCGGGATCGATATGCGAGAGCGCCGGGGCCTCGGGCAGAACCAGTTCGACCCGTCCGGCATTGCCGGCGCTTGCGGTCATTTCGTTCACCACCATATGGAGGATGGCGGCGAGATCGGTCGGCTCCGCTGCCCGAAGCCTCGCCCCTTCGGCTCTCGCCAGTTGCATGAGCTTTTCCGACAGCCTGGAAAGCCGGCGCAATGCCGCCTCGATCTCGCGACCACGCGCGCGGGCGGCCTCGTCCGACGTTTCGATGACAAGTCTTTGCGTTTGCGCAAGCGCCGCCGCGACCGGTGTACGCAGTTCGTGCGCGGAATTGGCGGTAAAGCTGCGCTCGGCCTCCAGCGTGCGACTGAGACGCTCCAGTAAGCGGTTCACTGCTCGCGCATTCGGTTGGATCTCCGAAGGCAGACCTTCGGCTGAGATGGGAGTGAGATCGCCTGCACCCCGGACCTCGATGTCCGAGCGGAAGCGCCGGAGCGGTGCCATGGACAGGCGCACGACCGCCCATACTCCGATCAGGCTTATCGGGATAAGCAGGCCAAGTGGAAGAGCCAGCCCCACAAGTATCTCGCGCGCGACCATCTGGCGGCGGGCCAGCGGCTCGGCGATCGAGATCGTGATGGTGCCCTGAAGCGCCGCGTCGGAATAAATGCGGTGGGTGGGAGTGTTCGCGAACCCCATGGCGGTAAACGGCGGAAAGACGGACAGATCGGCTTTGTGCGAGCGCAGCAGCACCCGGTCTTCGGCGTCCCTCACCACATAGGTGAAGTACTCATTGTGCTCGCGCATCGTCGCGACACTCTGGCTGGCATCGTCGTCGCTGTCGCGGCCGACGATGTCGCGAACGGCCAGCGGCAGCAGGCGCTGGCCAGTTTCCTCTAACGCGCTGTCGAACACCTCGTCCATCTCGTGGCGAAGCTTCTGGGTGGTCACCGCGGCTGTCGCTACCCACAGCAAGGTCAAGCCCAGCCCCAGCCAGAGCGACAGACGCCATTGCAGGCTGCGTGGCGCAATCACCGAGCACCACCCAGCCGATAGCCGATCCCGCGCACCGTATCGATGGCCGAATGCCCCAGCTTCTTGCGCAGGCGGCTGATATGGACTTCTATCGTGTTGCTTTCCACTTCAGCCCCGAACGCATAGAGCCGCTCTTCCATCTGCGCCTTCGAGATCACCTGGCCCGGGCGCTGGACGAAGGCCTCGAACAGCGACCATTCGCGTGCCGTCAGATCGACGGGGCGGCCGCTGCGCAGAACCGTCCTGGCGGCAAGATCGATCTGAAGGTCGCTGACCTCGACCAGCGGATTGGGGTTGCCGCTGTAACGCCGCGCCACCGCACTCAGCCGCGCCGACAGCTCGGACAGATCGAAGGGCTTGGTCATGTAGTCGTCCGCTCCCGCATTGAGCCCGGCGATGCGGTCCGAGATCTGATCCAGCGCCGTCAGGATGACGACCGGCGTGACGCTGCCCTTGCGACGCAGATCGCGCAGGAAAGCGATGCCCTGCCCGTCGGGAAGCATGAGGTCGAGAAGGACCAGATCGTAGGCGGTGCTGTCCAGATGGTCCATCGCCGCGTCGAGGCGGGTGATCCAGTCGACCGAATGACTGTCGGCCGCGATGTGATCACGCACCGCCGCGCCAAGGATCGTGTCGTCTTCCACCAGAAGGATTCGCATGCACACTCCATCCTGACTGCGTCTATCCCTGGTCGGCGGACCTGTCAGTTGCCTGACAGATAAGTCGGTTGGGCTTCAGCTATTCGTCAGGAATGAATGCCAGCATTCCTTCATGCAAACGCTGATGCAGGACAAATGACATGATGAAACATATCGCGGCAGCTTCGCTTTTCCTCATCATGGTTGGAGCCGGTGCGGCGATGGCTGACGATGATTGTCACGTGCCGATGGATCAGTGGCAGTCTCGCGAAGCGGTTGAGGCAATGGCCAAGGCGCGCGGCTGGCAGGTGAGCAGGCTCAAGATCGATGACGGGTGTTACCAGATCAGGGGCATCGACGGGGCCGGACAGTCGTTCAAGGCCAAGATCGACCCGGCAACGCTTTCGGTCGTCAAGATGAAGTACGAAGACCGGGACGATGCCGCGGCCATGCGCGAACGGCGGCGATCTTCCGAATCCGGCGCGAGCGATACTTCCGGCGCAGCCCCGGCGAACAAGCTTTTCGAGACGGGCAAGCTGCCGAAAAGCGTCGTCAGGTAGGTTGACATGACCGACAGGCCGCACCGGCGCCGGTCCGGCACACCCAACCCTTTCCGCCGCAGGAAAAGCCATCATGCCGAGCACCTCCTTCCGTTATTCGAAAACCATGGTCATCATTCACTGGCTGACCGCCCTTCTGGTGGTCGGTGCCTGGCTGACGGCAGAGGGCGGCCGCGAAGTGGCACAGGATCCACCCTTGCTGCATTTCACGCTGGGCCTTGCGGTGCTGGCCCTCATTGTGCCGCGCCTGATCCTGCGGCTGGCCGGCGCCGCACCTGAGGCAAATGCTGGGCGCGGTTGGCTCGCAACCGCCGGAAAGGCCGGCCACGGCCTGCTCTATCTGCTTCTGATCGGCCTGCCGATAACCGGCTGGTACGCTGCATCGCGCATGGGAGTGCCGGTTTCCTTTCTCGGCATCGAGCTTCCGGCGCTCACCGCAGCGGTCCAGGGACGCCCCGGCCTGATCGCCGATCTGCACGAAAATGCCGGCACATTCATCCTGATCCTTGCCGGCCTGCACGCGCTGATGGCCATCTGGCACCAGTTCGTGCTGCGCGACGGAACGCTCCAGCGCATGAGCCTGCGCTGAACAGAGGGGCTTCCGTTCGCGGGCGCGGCCAACCATAGTTGGCCCGAAGGATGCCATGGCGGCGGGAATGGATCCGGCAAGGCACGGCAACATCGCAGGGAGGCTTTGGTGCACGCGCATCTGCATCCGGAGACCCATCTGGTCGCTCGCATCGGCTGGCTGCGAGCGGCGGTTCTCGGCGCGAATGACGGGATCGTCTCGACCGCCAGTCTAATCGTCGGCGTCGCGGCGGCCTCTGCCTCGACGTCCGAAGTGCTCGTTGCCGGCGTCGCCGGCCTAGTTGCCGGCGCCATGTCCATGGCCGCCGGCGAATATGTCCGAGGTGACGGCGGCGCGACCGCGGCCGATCTCGATCGCGCCGTTTATCGTGGCTCGATTGCGCACCTCCGGAACCGTCATGCCGAGAAACCTTGCCGCCGCGCAAGCCCGTTGTCGATAGCCGCATTCATGTTGGCGGCAGTTCCGATAATCGAGATGGGTGCCAGCTGTTCCAGACGATCCATGCCTCACGAATGAGCCAGCCGCTCAGTTGCCATGCGAAGTGGATTTTCTGGACCCGATCATCCTGATCGTCTGGAACTATTTGACGATATTCGCAATGCTCTCGCCGGACACGGCGATGCCGAGAATGCCGACGATCAACAGTATCAGCAGCATCGCCGTGGCTCAGGGCTTGGCCCGCTCAACTGATCTTGTAGGTCGCCTCGAATTCGCTGAACTCCATGAGCCCGACGGCATCAACAATGACGTGGACAATGTCACCCTCGGGCAACCAGTCCATCATGTCGACCGGGAGTAAGAAGCGTTGGCGACGATTCGGTTCGCGAATGAAATGGGCCATACGAGCGTTCGACGGAAGCTGACGCGGAGCGGATCATGCCGCCTTGGGCCGTCAATCTAGAAGGAATGAGCCGGAGTTGCGCGGAGCTGGCCCTTCCCCATGGCTCCGTGAGGATTGAGGGTGGCGTGACTGCCGCTTCTTCTTTTCCATTGGATCGCGCCGGGCGCGCAGTTTTGGCAAGACATAGCAATTGGAGGCCGGCCTGCGCCGATCAACGCATCTCGAAAAGCTCCTGATGAAAGCGCACTGGTGGCAGGCCGAGCTTGACCAACCCGGATTTCAGCGCCGCGCCCATGGCGGCCGGGCCGCAGAACCACACATCCGCATTGGCCAGGTCCGGCACTATCGCCGCGACATGTTCAGCCGTGATCAGTCCCGCCTCGTCGCTGAAGTGCAGATGGAGGTTCGCCCCGGCAGCCCGCGCGTCCAGGTCGAGAAGCCGGTCGCCTTCCGGGTAGGATTGTGGCGTCGAGAAGAAGAAGTCCACGAGCTTGCCGTCGGGATGCTCCCCCAGGTGCCGCATCCGGGCGATGAAGGGCGTGACCCCGACACCCCCTGCAATCCAGATCTGGCGCGGTGCATCCGATGCGAAATCGAACGTGCCCCACGGCCCCTCGACCTTGACCTCATCGCCGGTCTTCAGTGTCCTGGACAGGGTGGAAGTGTAGTCGCCGAGCTCCTTGATCAGAAAGGAAACACGACCATCGCCGCGCCATGCGCTGAGAATGGTGAACGGATGCGGCGCTTCCTCGCCCGTGGACAGGAAGGCGAACTGACCCGCCTCATGCCCTTTCCAGCGGCTGTCGAGTTGCACTTCGAGTTCGAGTGTTCGCACACTCTCGTGGTAGGTGATGCCGACGACATTGCCGATTGCGCGGTCGTCGGTGACGCGGAAGCTCCGCCACAGGCAGACGATGCCGCTCCATATGCCCGCCGCCATCACGATCCCGAGCACGGGGCCGAGCAGGCTGGTCCAGGCGCTG
The DNA here is from genome assembly GCF_040545755.1 of Aquamicrobium ahrensii. Classification (NCBI taxonomy): domain Bacteria; kingdom Pseudomonadati; phylum Pseudomonadota; class Alphaproteobacteria; order Hyphomicrobiales; family Phyllobacteriaceae; genus Aquamicrobium; species Aquamicrobium ahrensii. Next base: position 30,142 of record NZ_JBEPMN010000019.1, on the reverse strand, counting down.
ATGTCCAGCAGGACCACCGAATGGTAAATCAGTACGAAATAGGTCGGCACGAACAGCCAGTGCGTCTTGAAGAACAGGCGATAGGGGAACCGCTTTACCAGCGCGAGGATGCTGAGGACCAGAACGAATTTCCAGGCCTGATCACCGATGAAGACGGCCGTGTCGTGCTGCGCTTCGGCAAACCCGGCCCATCCGTCGATAGGTGCGGCAGAGGTCCCGGCATCGAGTTCGGCCGAGCGGACAAACCCGTAAGCTTGCCAATGCACCGCGGCGACGATCAGATTGGCGATGCCCAGCCATTTGTGCAGGCGATACATCTTGTCGAGGCCGTTCATCCACCGCTCGACGATCCGCGGGCGCGCTGCCAGCATCAGCGACAGGCTCATCAGCACGATGGCCAGAACCCCCGTGCCTTGCATGAATGCATCGCCAAACCGGCGCGTCGCGGATCCGCCCAGCCACAGCGGCAACTCGGCACTGAGCCACATCACAAGCGTGGCCGCAACAATCCAGACAAAGGCCGTACGAACGCGAGTCATATATCCCATCCCGCTTGGGGGTACTTGCACCGGTAGTCTGCCAAGACTTACCCGCGTCTTTCACGGTTTCAAGTCGAATTAACTGCCGCTTGTCTCAGCGACCTTCGAAAACTGCACTGGGAGTTCGTCCGCCGAACAGAAAACCCCAAGAAGAACAGTTAACCCAGCCTGACTAGGCCGCGATAAATGGCTAGATCCCTGCCCTTTAAGCCTTCATGGCGCTCGGAAGCGCGGCGAGCTTCAAGACATTCCAATCGAGCTTCAGTTGAGAGTGGCTTCGCTTGAGCGGATAATCGTCGGCACCGGTATCGATGCCAACCGCAAGCGACCAGAAGCGGCGGACGGACAGCTTCATATCATCACCGGGATGACGGAAAATAACCAGGGGGACAACACGGCGGTCCGATCGCCGTGGCTGGCTTTACAAGCAGCTTGCCGATGGATGACGCAAATCCCTGATGTTCTCGAGGCAGGACGGCGTAGATTGTGCAGATGAAGCACCCATCCACTCTATTGAATTTCATTCGTCGTGCCGCATCCGAAGCGGCTCACTGTAGGAGGAATATCGCATGAAGGCCTATTTCTACGCTGCCACGATATCCGTGGCGACGGTATTTTTCGCAACGGCGACAGCTTCGGCAGACGACGCCGAGGCTGGCAAGAAGGTGTTTGCCGCATGCCGGGCTTGCCACCAGATCGGTGAGAAGGCCAAGAACGGGGTCGGGCCGGAGCTCAATGGCCTGATCGGCCGGCACTCAGGTTCGGTCGAAGGGTATAAGTATTCACCGGCAAACAAGGATTCCGGGATCGTCTGGGACGAGGAGACGTTCCGCGAATATATCAAGAATCCGAAGGCCACCATTCCCGGCACCAAGATGATCTATGCAGGCTTGAAGGACGAGCAAAAGATCTCGGACCTGATCGCCTATCTGAAGAAATTCGACGCGGACGGAAAGACGCATGATTGACTGCTCCTGATCTTCAACAGGCAGGCTGAAAACAGATATCGAGCCCGGACGGGTCGTGCCTTTTCATGTGTGCACGACCCGTTCCGGGTTTTTTCGTACGGGCGTCGCCCAGCTTCTTGGAGCGCGACCCGGCAGCGACCGTGCAGGATTGCGCCACGCCGATCGTTCCTGACGATAAGCTGAAGCAAAAGTCACGGGGCCGTCAGCAAGCGCTCAGGCACATTCTCCAGATTGATCGCACCGGCGGGCAGAAGACACCGCCGGTGCGCGGCTCTGGAAAGGCACCATTGACATGAAATCGCTTCTTGCACTCCTCGCCATCACGACGGCGCTCACGTTTCCCGGCCTCGCCATGGCCCGGCCTGTCACGCTGACCACGACGCTGAGCAACTATGGAGGAGACGGCGCCTATCTGGCGCTCTATGTCACCGATGCGCAGGGCGCCTATGTGGGCAGCCTGTGGATGGCCGGCGCCAAGTCCAAATATTACGAGCACCTGTCCGGCTGGTATCGCGCCACCGGCGGCAATGTCGCGGAGATCGACGGCATCACCGGCGCCAGCGTCGGGGCGGGCCGCACACTGGAAATCACGCTCGATCTGGCCGACGCGCTGTTCGACGCCGGCTATACGCTGCATGTCGATGCCGCTGTCGAGGACATGCGCGACAGTCCCAACGAAGTGGCTGTGCCGCTGACGGCCGCCGGTGCCGGCACGGCGGTGCCCGGCCGGCGTTACATTGTCGATTTCTCCTACGCCATGTAGCGGGAGGCAGCCATGATGCGCGCCCTTCACCGCTGGTCCGGCCTGCTGGCCGCGCTTCTGCTGGTGGTGCTCAGCCTGAGCGGAGCGGCCCTGTCGCTGTTCCCCGCCGCCGAGCGTCTGACTTCGCCGCAGGCGACGGCCACGCTGTCGGTGGCCAATCTGGCGGCACGCATCGAGGCCCTTCACCCGCAAGTGGAGCAGATCCGGCGCTCACCTTCGGGCCGGATCACCGCCTACTGGTTCGAGAACGGTGCGCCGCAGGCGGCGATCATCGATCCGGCGACCGGACAAGGCATCTCTGCCGCTGATCCCAACCCGTTCGAACGGTGGCTGATCAACCTGCATCGCTCGCTTTTCCTGGACGACGGCGGCCGCATAGTGATGGCCGCCGGCGCTGCCGCCATGCTGGTGCTGGCTCTGTCCGGCGCGGGGCTGGTGGCGCGCCGGGCCGGTGGCTGGCGGCGTTGGTTCGCGCCGCTGCGCGGTCCGCTCGCCGGCCGGCTGCATGTCGAGATTGCGCGCGTCGCGGTCGCCGGCCTTCTGCTGTCCTCGGCCACGGCCCTGTGGATGACGGCCTCGACCTTCGATCTTTTGCCCGACGGGCCGACATCGCCAGCCTTCCTCAACGACGCGAGCGGCCAGACCGGGGCGTCCGTCGCGGCCATGGACAGGCTGAAGCAAACGCCCGTCGCCGAACTGCGCAGCCTGTCATTCCCCGATCCCGGCGACGCGGCCGACATCTTGAGCCTCAAGACGGATCGCGGCACGGGCTATCTCGACCAGGGCACCGGCGCGGTTCTGGCATGGAGCGACCTGACCGGGTGGCAACGCGTTTCGGAAACCATCTACATGCTGCACACCGGCCAGGGAGCGGCAACTCTCGGGCTGGTCCTCGGATTCATGGCGCTTGGCGTACCGGCGATGGCGGGCACGGGCCTTGCCCTGTGGCTCGCAGGCCGGCGCGGGCGGCCGCGCATTCGTGGCAATGTCGCCGCCGGGCATGCCGAGACGATCCTGCTGGTCGGCAGCGAAGGCGGCAGCAGCTGGGGCTTCGCCGCGACCTTGCATGCCGCGCTGTCAGGTGCAGGCCAGACGGTGCATGCCGCGCCGATGTCGGCCTTCGACCCGGCGCGCTACCGGCAGGCGCGGCGCGTCCTGATCCTCGCCGCCACCTATGGCGACGGCGACGCACCGGCCTCGGCCGGGGGCTTCCTCGATCGGCTGCAAACTTTGTCCGTGGCCCCTTCCGCGCCGCTGGCGGTGCTCGGCTTCGGCGATCGCGGATTTGCCGCCTATTGCGCCTTCGCGCAGGCGGTGACGGAGACGGCGGCAGCCAGGGGATGGCGCCAACTCATCCCGTTCGACACGGTGGACCGCCAGTCGCCGCAGGATTTTGCCCGCTGGGGCCGCTCGCTTGGCGTGGCGATAGGCATCGACCTTGTCCTTGCCCACCAGCCGGTTCCGCCGGCTGCCCTGCCGCTGATGCTGCTTTCGCGCCGCGACTATGGCGCCGATGTTCAGGCCCCGACGGCCATCCTGCGCTTCGCCCTGCCTGAAATTGCGCTGTGGCGGCGGCTGGCCGGTCATGGCTTTGGCCGCTTCCGCGCGGGCGACCTCCTCGGCATCCTGCCGCAAGGCGCGTCCGTTCCCCGGTTCTATTCGCTCGCCTCCGGGCGTCGCGACGGCTTCATCGAAATCGTCGTGAAGAAGCATCCAGGCGGCCTGTGCTCCAGCCAGCTTTTCGGGCTGGAGCCCGGGGACACGGTCAGCGCTTTCCTGCGCCGCAACCCCGGCTTCCATCCCGGCCGTGGCCGCGCACCGCTGATCCTGATCGGCGCCGGCACGGGGATCGGGCCGCTGGCCGGCTTCGTGCGCGCCAATAGGCGGCAGCGCCCGATCCACCTGTTCTTCGGCATGCGTCACCCCGGCAGCGACTTCCTCTACGATGCGGAACTGACGGGCTGGCAAAGAGAGGGCCGTCTGCGCCATCTCGCCACCGCCTGCTCGCGCGGGCGCATGCCCCGCTACGTGCAAGATGCGTTGCGCGAGGAAGCTGCCGAGATCACGCGCCTGGTCGCCAGGGGGGCGCGGGTCATGGTCTGCGGCGGACGCGACATGGCGGCCGGCGTCTCCGCCGCGCTCACTGATATTCTCGCACCTGCGGGCCTGACGCCGGCCCTGCTCAAGGCTCAGGGACGCTATGTCGAAGATGTCTATTGAAGCGAAGCGCCAGGCGCTGAACGGCCCCACCATGGGCACGCGCTGGACGGCGCTGTTTTATGCGGCGGAAGCGTTCGATCCCGGGCCGGTCCGCGACGCACTGCAGGCGGCGGTGGACGAGGTGGATGCGCAGATGTCCACCTGGAAGCCCGGCAGCGACCTGATGCGCCTCAACGCGGCGCCGTCCGGTGCTTGGGTGGAGGTGCCGAAGCGTTTGATGGAGGTGCTCGCCCTCGCGCTCGACATCGGCCGCGCCTCGGGCGGCGCGTTCGACATCGGCATGGGCGATGCGGTGGCCGCCTGGGGCTTCGGCCCGGCGACGGCCGACCAGCACCTTATCCGCAACGCCCGCGATGCGCCGCGCCGGCCTGCCCACTCGGTGCTGGAACTGGATTCGACAAGCACAACGGTGCGCAAGGCTGCGCCGATCACTCTCGACCTCAACGGCATCGCCAAGGGTTACGGCGTGGACCGGCTGGCCGAGACACTGCATGGCTTTGGCATTTCATCCGGGCTGGTGGGCATCGACGGCGAGATGCGAGCGCTGGGCCTGCGCCCCGATGGCCAGCCCTGGGCCATCGCCATCGAAGCGCCCGATCCCGACCGCCGCGCGCCGCAGTCGCTGCTGGCCTTGCAGGACGCCGCCGTCGCCACCTCGGGCGACTACCGGCATGGTGTGACGGTTCAGGGCCGGCGCCTGTCACACACGATGGACCCAATGACCGGCGCTCCGCTCCGGTCGTCGCCCGCTTCGGTGACGGTCGTTGCCCGCAGCTGCGCCGAAGCCGATGCCTGGGCAACCGCGCTGATGGTGCTGGGTGCTGAGGCAGGCAGTGACCTGGCAGTGCGCCGTGGCCTCGATGCGCTCTTCCTCGAGCGCAGGGCCGATGGTGTCCAAGCCCGCACCGTCGGCCCGCTGTTCGACGGCGGAGTGGCGTCGAGGTCAGGCCGGGAGCGTTCTGTCGTCATCTGAAGCCTGTCCATTGATGCAAGGACTTCTTGCAGGCTTCGCCAATACCTAATCGAAAACGGACAGTCTATTTTCATCTCAACCCCGACGGCATTCCCTGATTACCCGTTGCGGCCGGAATCAACACAGCAACCACAGGAGACTACCATGCAGACTGCAAGACCCTTCACCGCTTTCGCTATGGCCTTCGCCCTCGCCCTGAGCACATCGGGGATCGTCGCGGCGCAAACCCATGCCCATGACGGCTCCGGCGAGGCGCCGATCGAGATCATGCTGAACAACGGCGCCAAATGGCAGGGCGACCAGAACATGATCACCGGCATGACCGCGATCCATGGCACGATGGCCGCCAATCTCGAGGCGATTCATGCCGGTACCCTGCCGGCTGATGCCAGCAAGGAGATTGCCGCCGACATTCAAAAGCAGCTCGATTTCATGATCGAGAACTGCGTGCTCGAACCCAAGGTCGACGAACAGTTCCACGTCGTCCTGGGTGAAGTCATGAACGGCGTCGCGGCGCTGGAGAAGGGCGAGGTGGAAACAGGCGCAGTGACGATCGTTCAGGCGCTCAACGCCTATGGCGAGCATTTCGAGCATCCCGGCTGGCAGGCGTTCAATTGATACAGGTCGGGTGTCAGCCCGAAGCATGGGTCCGGCGGGGGCGTCATGCCCCCGCCGGTTTCGTCTTGCAGGGGCAGCGTCCCTCCAGCAGATCGGCATTGGCGGCGAGCGCGGCGGCCATGAAATCAAGGAAGATGCGGACACGCGCGGTATTGCGCAGATCTTCGTGTGTCAGAAGCCACAGATCCAGCATGAAGTCTTCGGGAAGCGAGGTGGCGCGAACCAGTTCAGGATCGCAATCGGCAAGTACGCAGGGTAAGGCGGCAAGACCGATCCCGGCTCGCGCCGCGGCATGGGCGGCGGTGATCGAATTCGTCCGATAGACCTGCCGCATCTGCGGCCACCAGCGCGCCAGGCTGCGGCTCAGCGGACCGTGGTTTGAGCCATAGCCGATCCAGTCACCGTGGGCTGGATCGCCCGGTTCCCCCGCACCGGGGTCTGACGTTGCGTAGACGGCAAACGCCAGTCGGCCAACTCGCCGCCCGACCAGCGTTTCCTGCACCGGATTGCCGATCCGCAGCGCCACGTCCGCCTCGCGCCGCGTCAGATCCAGCATGGTGTCCGCTACCACTACCTCGATCTCGATCCCCGGCCATTCTGCCCGGAACGCGGCAATATGACGGGGAAGCACCCCCACGGCCAGCAAGTCGGTGGCAGTTATGCGGATCGTCCCGCTCGGCCGCTGGTCCTGCCCAGTGACCTTCAGGGCCAGCGCGGAGATTTCCTCCTCGATGCGGAGGACAGAATCGCGCATCTCCTCGCCGGCTGTCGTCAGTGCATATCCGCCGGACAACCGATCGAACAGCCGCGCACCCAATCGTGCCTCAAAGCCTCCGATGCGACGGAAAACGGTTGAATGGGTGACACCCAGCACGCGTGCCGCAGCCGAAAGCGACCCGGCCCGGGCCACTGCCAAGAATATGCGAAGGTCGTCCCAATCCTGGCCCTGTGCGTTCATGCAAGGATGCCTTTCCAGTTTTGCTAATTCCTGTGCGTCAATAGCGTACCTATCTTCATTTCAGAAACAATGCCGATCTCCGGCCGATCCCTTGAAAGGAACCAGCCATGACCACGACCAATATAATGACCCTGCTGCGCAGCGATGAACTGTCTTGCCCAAGCTGCGTGCCAAAGATCGAAAAGTCGCTGCTGGCGTTGCCTGGCGTAACCAAGGCCGAGGTAAAATTCTCCAGCGGCCGCATCGAGATCGAGCATGATCCGGCGCTGAGCGACGTGGCCGCCCTGGTCAATTCCGTCGCCAAGGTCGGCTACACGGCCAAACCGGCTGCGTTCTGACGCCTAAGTTGCGCCCCGTCCACCATGCGCGTCCCTGCCACGCGCAGGTGGTCCCATGCCCCAGAACCCTGTCACTTCCGGCGGCAGGGCTTGCCCATCAAGGAGACGACAAATGTTTTCCCCGTTGCTCGCCGCCTACCGTCATCCCGCCGACCGGCGCAAATGGCTGACAGTTGCCAGCGGCCTTTCCATCACCGCCGCGCTGGTCGCCTTTTACGGTTTCGGGCAGGCCGCGCCCTGGGCGCTGCTGATGACGCTTGCCGCAGTCCTGGCCGGCTATGACATTGCACTCAGGGCCTGGACATCGCTGCGACTGCGTCATCTCAGCATCGAATTGCTGGTCATCGTCGCCGCCGTCGGCGCGCTGTTCATCGAAAATCACTGGGAATCCGCTGCCGTCACTTTCCTGTTCATGCTGGGGGCGTGGCTGGAAACGCGCACGATGAGCCGCACGCGCAGTGCGCTGAAGGCGCTGCTCGATGCCGCCCCCGTTACCGCCACCGTGCTGCGCGATGGCCAGCCGGTCGAGGTCGCCGCCCATGAAGTGGTGCGGGGCGAAACCGTATTGGTGAAAGCCGGTGAGCGGCTACCCGTCGACGGCGAAGTGATCGAAGGCACCGCTGCCGTCAATGAGGCCGCCATCACCGGTGAGCCGATCCCGGCGGAAAAGGCGCCCGGTTCACGCGTCTTTGCCGGCACCCTTGCCGAAAACGGCCTGCTGCATCTGCGCGCCACCGGCGTCGGTGCCGACACCACGCTGGCGCGCATCATCAGCCGTGTCGAGGAAGCCCAGGAAGCCAAGGCCCCGGCCCAGCGGATGATCGAGAGCTTCGGTCGCTGGTATACGCCCGGCGTGTTCGTGATGGCGCTCGTCAGCTATGCCGTGACACGCAATATCGAACTGGCGCTGACGTTGCTCGTGGTCAGCTGCCCCGGTGCACTGGTCATCTCGACACCCGTCTCGGTGGTCGCCGGGATTGGGCGGGCGGCGCGCGCCGGCATCCTGATCAAGGGCGGCGAACATCTGGAAAATGCCGGCCGCATCACCGCGCTGGCGCTCGACAAGACCGGCACGCTGACCGAAGGCCAGCCGCGCCTGGCCGAGATCGTGGCGTTGGCGGGCAAGAGCAGGCAAGACGTCCTGTTGTGGGCGGCGATTGCCGAGACAGGCTCGAACCACCCGCTCGGCCGGCCGATCATCGAGGCCGCCCGCTCGCAAGGGCACCTACCCACCGCCGAAGCCCTGGAGGAAATTGCCGGCATGGGTCTGATCGCCCGCCATGACGGCGCCCAGATCGCTGTCGGCAGCCACCGCCTGTTCGACCATCTCGGCATTACGTTCGACGCCGAGGCCAAGGCCGGCATTGGCCATCTGCACGGGCTTGGCTACACCGTGGTTATTGTGGCCCATGATGGCAAGGTCGCCGGCTTGCTGGGACTGGCCGACATGCCGCGCGCCAGCGCCAGGCCGATGATCGACCGACTGCATGCGCTCGGCGTGCGCCGGGTGGTGATGCTGACCGGCGACCAGCGCCCAGCGGCCGAGGCGGTCGCCGCTGCCGTCGGGGTGGATGAGATCCACGCCGCGATGATGCCCGACCACAAGCTGGACCGGATCCGGGCGATGCGGGCCGAAGGCCTGCGCGTAGCGATGGTCGGCGACGGCATCAACGACGCCCCGGCGCTGGCGGCCGCTGATATCAGCATCGCCATGGGCGCCAGCGGCAGCGACATCGCCATCGAGACGGCCGACATCGCACTGATGACCGACGATCTGGGCAAGATCGCCGAGGCGATGGAGATCTCGCGTGCCACGCTGACCAATATGCGCCAGAACCTGGTCATCGCGGTGCTGACCGTGCTAGGCCTGCTGGCCGGGGTCTATACCGGCTCCATCCATATGGCCGGTGGCATGCTGGTCCACCAGTTGTCGGTACTGATCGTCATCCTCAACGGCATGCGCCTGTTGCGCGTTCCGGCTGCCACGCGGCAAACGCCGGCGATGATGGCGCCCACTGCCGAGCGGGTGCCGGCATAGACAAGAAGAATGCTGCATGATAGCCAACCCGCGCCGCATCGGCGCGGGTTTTGTGTTACGAAAGCCGTCGCCCGGAATTTTGGGAACCGCCGACGCTTTCGATCACCGAACGCAGGACACACATGAACGCTAGTGCTGATCGGCTTCGGGCATCGCTATCGCTCATAGGTATCCGCGACCGGAGGGAGCGAGTGAAAAACCATTCTGCGCCAGCGCCTCCTCGATCGCACTCGAATGCTCTACGCCGCGCGTCTCGATCATAACCTCGATCGACACGCCCTTGGCCGGGACGTCTAGGAAGCGCCGGCTATGGCTGACCTCCAATATGTTGGCGCCCTCCCGGCCAAGCAGGCTCGCGACCTTGCCGAGCAGGCCTGGCCGGTCATCGCTGGTCAGTTGGAGGGAGACGATGCGGCCCTCACGCTCCACTTCGCGCACCATGATCCCGGCAAGCAGGCGCGTGTCGATATTGCCACCGCATAGCACCAAACCGACCTTGCGCCCGGCATAGCGCGCAGGCTCCTTCAACATCGCGGCAAGCCCCGCCGCGCCGGCCCCTTCAGCCAATGTGTGGTGCAGGCTGGCATAGGCGTTGACGGCGCGCTCGATCAGTTCTTCGCTAACCGGCACGATGTCGGCGACGAGGCCGCGGATGATCGGCAAGGTAAGCTCGCCGACCGTCTTGACCGCAATGCCCTCGGCCAGCGTCGGCCCGCCGATCGGCCGGTTCTGCCTGTCCATCGTATTAAGGAAGGACGGGTAGAGTTCGGCCTCCACGCCGATAAGCTCGATGGTTGGCCTGATTGCTCTGGCGGCGATGGCGTTGCCGGCCATCAGCCCACCGCCACCCACAGGAATGATCAGCATGTCCAGATCGGGCGCGTCGGCCAGCATCTCCAGCGCCACGGTTCCCTGCCCGGCCATGATCGCGGCATCGTCATAGGGATGGATGAGAGTGAGTTGCTCGGCAACGGCGATCTCTCGCGCCTTGTCTGCGGATTCATAAAGGGTCTCGCCATGAAGCACGATGCGCGCACCTTGCGAGCGCGTGTTTTCCACTTTCACCAATGGCGTCGTCTCCGGCATGACGATGGTGGCCGGTATGCCGAAGCGTTTCGCATGGTAGGCGACAGCTTGGGCATGGTTGCCGGCCGACATGGCGATCACACCGCGCCGGCGCTCGTCTTCGGTGAGCCGGAGCAGCTTGTTGACGGCGCCGCGCTCCTTGAAGGAGGCGGTGGCTTGCATGTTCTCATGCTTGACCACCACCTCGGCTCCGACAAGTTCAGAAAGCCGTGGCGCCGCTACCAATGGCGTGCGCAACACGTGCCCGGCGATGCGACCTGCTGCTTCCTCGATGTCGCGTGGCGTGATCGCAAATGGCTGATCCATACCCGGTTCCCTCATGAGCTCGACGCCGGCTCCGCCAACCTTTCAGCCAGGCTCGGACGAGCTGGTACCCGGCGCTGGCTCGTCCGAAGCCGCCTCAATCGCGCCAGTAATTGTTGGCGGCCGCCACCGTCTGAAAATGGGTGGCGATCACTTGGGAGGAGGCAATCAACTGAACGGTATCCTGCTCATAGGCGGCACGCAGCTTGTCGCGCAGTTCGGCCGAGGGTTGAGTAACCTTGACACCGATGCGGGCCAGCTTGGTTGCGAGTTCGAAGCCTTCCTGAGGCGTCGCGGTCTTGAGCGTGGGAAGCCAATTGTCAGCCATGCAATATTCCTTTCCTGTTGTGCATTGCCTGTTTCAAGGATCGCTTCCGCCCGAAGCGGTAGCGGGCGAAGAAGTTTCCGGACGCTCCGTGGCAAGAAAACCGGCGATCATTCCTCGCCTCCTGGCTTGCTGCTGAAATGGGCGTCAAATTTTCCAGGCACCCCGTTCCAATTATCAGCATCGTCGGGCGGCGCTTTCTTGCGCGTGATGTTCGGCCATGCGGATGCGAATTCATGGTTGAGCGCCAGCCAGGCAGGAGTAGCTGAGGGATCGGTGTCGGGAAAAATCGCTTCCGCCGGACATTCGGGAACGCACACACCGCAGTCGATGCACTCGTCAGGGTGAATGACGAGCATGTTTTCGCCTTCGTAGAAGCAATCGACCGGGCAAACTTCCACACAATCAGTGTATTTGCATTTGATACAATTGTCGGTGACGACATAGGTCATTTCACAGTTGCCGGCGGGTTACGAGGTCTCCTGGATAGTCGGAAATCCGGTAGCTAAAAGATACATCGGAAACGCATATTTCTATGCCAATTGCATACTGAGACAAAATGACCGCGCCAGCCGTGCAGATTCGATTTAAGTATATCGCCAAAACATTGCGCCTGCGGCTTGAAGGGCTATGATACATGCCAGATGTATCAATTTTCGTGATTGTCAGGAGGCCTCCGATGCCGAATGATCCCAACACCCCGGCCGCTGATAAAGACCGCCCATCGCCGAACTCAAGTTCGGCCGACAAGGACGGCAATGCGGAATGGGACGATGTCTCGGAGGCGTCCTGGGAATCGTTCCCCGCCAGTGATCCTCCCGCGTGGATCAGCCGGGTGCATGACGATGCGTCGGCGGATCACGAGCAGGAACGAGCAGATAGGGAGGACGGCCAGGATAAATGACGATTTTGTTCAGCATTCTCCCCGCCCTGCCAAGCTTCACTGGGCCTTCGGGTGCCGGACGCACCTTGTGTTCGCCAATGCCCAACAGCGCGTCGGTCGATAATCTGGAGGTAGGCCACAGAGCCTCGTCTCAGAAGGGCTCATCATGATGCGGGTGAACAGCATGTTGCCGGCGATCCGCCAGCGCCGGCTCGTTATTGGCCACGGCCAGCAACTCACGGAGGCGGCCGCACTTCTGTCGGACGATGCGAGGCACATGGCCGTCGTGTGCGATGTCGATGGCATGATGGTCGGAGTGGTCACGCGAACGGATATCGTGCGCCAGATCCAGCATTGCCAGGGATGCGCCTGCACGACCATGTGTGCGGACGTCATGACGAAAGAAGTCATCACTTGCGCGCCGGACCAGGTGCTGGAAGACGTCTGGTCGACCATGAAGCAGAACAGGTTACTGTGCGTCCCGGTCGTTGACGCCGAGCGCAGGCCGCTCGGACTTCTTTTTGCATCGGACGCCCTTGAGGCGCTGCTGTCGGAAGTCGAGTACGAGGAAGAGCTCCTCAAAGACTACGTCATGTGCGTCGGCTATCGCTGAGCCGTCCGCAACCTTACCCCCGTCAGCCGAAAGCCGCGATCCTGATCACAGCCAGGGCCGCGACGATCGCGGCGCTATAGGCCGTCCCGGTATTGATCATCAACAGAAGTGGCTTGAGGACGGGGCGATGAACATAGTCCTCGATGACGACCTGGGCGCCCAGCCGCATGTGAACGGCAAAATTAACGATGACCATGACCATCAGCACGGCCACGACCGGATTTGCGATCAAAAGGCGGGCGGACGCATAATCAGCACCGGCCAGCTTCCAGAAAACGATCAGCAACCCCGCTACAAGAGGCAGGCCAAGGGCGGAGGTCACGCGCTGCCTCCAGAACGTTTCCGTCCCGCTCCCGGCGGCACCAAGGCCGCGCGCGCGAGCCAGGCCTGAGCGCATCGATTTCATGATGGACGCCCTCCGGTCCAAAACAGCGCAATCCAGAACAGGCTTGCGCAAAGTAGCGAAGCGACGAGCGTCGCCCGGGTCAGATATTCACGCCAGGGATAGGTGTGGGCGATGCTCAGGTCCCAGATCAGATGGCGGATGCCGCCGAACGCATGGTGAAGAATGGCCCAGGTAAATGCGATGAGGATCGGCAAACCGGCCCAGGACCCAAGAACCTGCCGCATCACCTCATAAGGTCGAGGCCCGGCGGCCAAAGCTGCGAGCCAGGCTGCCATTCCGATAAAACCGATATACAGGGCGATGCCGGTCGCCCGGTGCACGATCGACATGGTCATGGTCAGGGTCGGGCGGTAGGTTTGAAGGTCCGGGGCCAATGGGCGCGGACTTCTCTGCTTTTTCTTCATGGCATCCGACCTATTGCTGACGCGCAACGAGCATCGCCTTGATTTTGGCGATCGCCTTGGCCGGTTCGAGGCCCTTGGGGCATGTCTTGGTGCAATTCATGATGGTGTGGCAACGATAGAGGCGAAACGGATCCTCCAGATCGTCCAGGCGTTTTCCGGTCGCTTCATCGCGGCTGTCGATGAGCCATCGATAGGCGTTCAGCAATACTGCGGGTCCAAGGTAGCGGTCGCCGTTCCACCAATAGCTCGGACACCCGCCCGTACAGGAAAAACACAGGATGCATTCGTAAAAGCCATCCAGTTCAGCTCGCTCTTCAGGCGATTGCAGGCGTTCGCGCTCCGGCTCGGGTCCTTCCATCTGAAGCCATGGCTGGATAAGTTTGTGCTGGTCGAACAGGTGGGACTGATCGATCACCAGATCCTTGACGACACGCATGTGGCTGAGCGGGAAAATGCGGATCGGCCCGTCGATATCGTCCATCGCCTGCGTGCAGGCCAGCCAATTCCTACCACCGATATTCATGCTGCATGACCCGCATACACCCTCCCGGCAGGAGCGGCGGAATGTCAATGTAGGATCGATCTCGTTCTTGATCTTGACAAGGGCATCGAGGACCATCGGCCCGCAATCGTCCTGGTCGATGGAATAGGTATCGAGGTGCGGGCCGTTTTCGGCATCAGGGTCGTAACGGTAGATTTCCAGCGTGCGGATCGGGCCTGTTGTATTCTTTGCTGGCCATATGCGCCCGCGAGCGATCCTGGAGGCAGCCTCGACGCCCCAGTTCAACGGCAGGAACGATTTCATGACAAATCTCCAGGCTCCGCGATTGTGACCCGACCAGTCATAAGATACATCTACCGTAGTTCTTTTCAGCGGTGGAATGAAGCCCACATGATTGGGTCTCATGCATCCTCTTGTTGCAAGACAGCAGGGCTCCACTTTGTCGCATTGAGGATCTGCCATGCCCTTCAACGAACGTTCCAAGCATATTACGCAAGGCGTTGCCCGCTCGCCCAACCGGGCCATGTATTACGCGCTGGGCTACGAGAAGGCCGACTTCGACAAGCCGATGATCGGCGTTGCCAATGGCCATTCCACCATCACGCCGTGTAATGCCGGTCTCCAGCCGCTCGCCGACGCGGCTGTGATCGCGATCAAGGAAGCCGGCGCCAATCCTCAAGTCTTCGGCACACCGACCATCTCGGACGGCATGTCGATGGGCACGGAGGGGATGAAATACTCGCTGGTTTCGCGCGAGGTGATCGCCGATTGCGTGGAGCTTTCGGTGCAGGGCCAGTGGATGGACGGCGTGCTGGTGCTTGGCGGCTGCGACAAGAACATGCCGGGCGGCATGATCGGCATTCTGCGCGCCAACGCACCGGCGATCTATGTCTATGGCGGCACCATCAAGCCCGGCCGCTGGAAAGGCGAGGATCTGTCCATCGTCTCCTCCTTCGAGGCGGTCGGCGCCTTCATGGCCGGCACCATGAGCGAGGAGGATTTCGAGGGCATCGAGCAAAACGCCTGCCCCACCACGGGCTCCTGCGGCGGCATGTACACGGCCAACACGATGAGTTCCTCTTTCGAGGCGCTCGGCATGTCGCTGCTCTATTCCTCGACCATGGCCAGCCCCGACAAGGAGAAGACCGACAGCGCCGCCGAATCCGGCCGCGTGCTGGTCGAGGCGGTGAAGAAGAACATTTGTCCGCGCGACATCATCACCCGCGAGAGCATCGAGAATGCGGTGGCGCTCATCATGGCGATCGGCGGCTCCACAAATGCGGTGCTGCATTATCTGGCCATCGCCCATGCGGCGGAAATCGACTGGACGCTGGACGATTTCGAGCGCGTGCGCCGCAAGGTGCCGGTGCTGTGCGACCTGAAGCCGTCCGGCCACTACATGGCGGTCGACCTGCACCAGGCCGGCGGTATTCCGCAGGTGCTGAAGATCCTGCTCAACGCCGGCCTCTTGAACGGGGACTGCCTGACGGTCACCGGCCGCACGCTGGCCGAAGAACTGGCCGAAGTCCCCGACGAGCCGCGTGCCGACCAGCAGGTTATCATGCCGATCGAAAAGGCGCTTTACCGCGAAGGCCATCTCGCCATCCTGAAGGGCAATCTGGCCGAGGACGGCGCGGTGGCCAAGATCACCGGCCTGAAAAGCCCCGTCATCTCCGGCCCGGCGCGCGTGTTCGATGATGAGCAATCGGCCATGGATGCGATCCTCGCCGACAAGATCAGGCCGGGCGATGTGGTGGTGCTGCGCTATCTCGGGCCGAAGGGCGGGCCGGGCATGCCGGAAATGCTGGCGCCAACCTCGGCGCTGGTCGGGCGCGGCCTCGGCGAGAGCGTCGGCCTTATCACCGATGGGCGCTTTTCCGGCGGCACCTGGGGCATGGTGGTCGGCCACGTCGCGCCGGAAGCCTATGAAGGCGGCACCATCGCGCTAGTCGAGGAGGGCGATTCGATTACCATCGACGCCCACCGGCTGCTCCTGCATCTCAATGTTGAGGAGGCCGAGATCGCGCGCCGCCGCGCCGCCTGGCAACAGCCGAAGCCACGCTACACGCGCGGCGTGCTGGCCAAGTTCTCCGCGCTCGCCCGCCCAGCCAGCGAAGGCGCCGTCACCGGATAGGTCTTCGTCCGTTCACATGAGGCGGGACCTTATGCTGCGGTTTTGCGCGTCAGGATGTATCCGGCAGCGCCGGACAGCACCAGTGCCTGGAGGCTGATGACCATGGGTTCGACAGCGAGGGCGAGTGAGAGAGCCAGGGACAGCGCCATGGCAAGCACACTCGCCGTCTTGCCCCGACGGCTGATGGCGCGGTTGGCTCGCCAGTCACGGATTGCCTTGCCGAAAGCCGGGTTGCGCAACAGCCAGCCATGCAGGGCGGGCGACGATCTGGCGAAGCAGAAAGCCGCCAGCAGTACGAACGGCGTGGTGGGCAACAGCGGCAGCGCCACGCCCAGCCCGCCCAGCGCCAGGCTTACCAGGCCTGAAATCAGCCAGACAATCCGCATGCCGCCGCCGACGCCATCCGCCCCTATCCGGCTGGCGCGAACAGCTGATACCATTACGCTTGGCGAGGTCGTGCGTTTCCTGGAGCAGCGCCATGCCACCGTGGAATGCTTTCGAGCCGATGGCGGAGCATGCCTGTTGACGTCGGGCTGTCGCTTACGACCACAACTGGCCGCAGCACGGGAGGCTTTCATCGCCGAACTCGATAAGACGAGTGTGGCCTCTTGCGCCTATCCTGGGTCAGCTTCAGAAAAACCGCTATGCGCTGCACCCTAACTGGACGTTACGACCTTTCTTGCCGTCTTGGTATCGGGACCTTTGCAAGGTTGTTGTGATAGGTTGATTGTTGCCATGGGCATGATTCCGGGCCCTTGATCTAAAGTGAGGTTCTCCAACAAGATTCAAGCCGTGTGGCAGGTGCGCCACCCCGTTGCCCGATAGCGTATAGCGACCATCTCGGTTGGCGGGGGAGGCGCAGAGCCACTCATATCGCTGACCACCGGACGTTAGACCGTCTAGGCGCGTGAGGCTGAAAAGGGGAACCCCGCTCCGTGCGGACGAGAGTTTTATGTTACGAGGTGTAACGTTTGAAATTTTGGAAGTGGAGTCTGATATGCAGACTATCAAGGACTGCCGGGATTGGGACGCTATCCTTCATTTCTGGTTTCCCGAGGGGTGCTCGTTGAACGTCGACGCGCAGGCGCATAGCGTGCATTGGCGCTGGAGGATGCAGGGTGGCGCCGACGACGAGATCTTGGCGCGCTTTTCCCGTATTACCGAACAGGCCGCGGCTGGCGTACTCGATCATTGGGCGCTGGATCCGCATGGACGGCTGGCACTGATTGTCATCCTCGACCAATTTTCCCGCTCTGTCTGGCGGGATGGCGTGCGCGCCTATGCCCAGGACGTTCGCGCGCTGGCGCTGGTAACCGAGGGCCTTTCCAACGGGCACTATGCCTCACTGGAAACGCCGTGGTTCAAAGTGGTGCATGGCTTGCCGCTCGGTCATTGCGAAGGGCCGGACCATTTACAACGTCTCGATCTGCTGATCAGCCTGCGTGAGAAAATTGCTGCCGGAGCCCCGATCCCGCTTCGGCCAATCTATATATCGCTGATCAAACAGGCCCGTAACGTTCGCGAGGTCGTTGTAGCGTTCGGTCGCCATCCTCATCGTAATTCGGTGCTCGGCCGCACATCAACCGCTGCCGAGGAGGCGTATCTCGCCAAGGGTGCATTCCCGCATAAGAACGCGTTTCAAAAAGACTAAAAGACAACGTTTCACGATGCCTCCCCCATTTTGAAGGTGCTGCCCCATCCGTTTCGTGAATTTTATCACCTCCCGGCTTTCCTTTCTGACCGAAAGCTGACGATAATCGTTATTACGCTTCAGGAGTACGTCAGTTCTGCACCGCATGGTTTCCTCCATGAACAACCGCAACTCGGGAGTTGGAATCATGAAGAAAACATTGGCAATGCTTGCATTCCTCGCCGCGCTGCCCGTAACCGCTGCTTTGGCCGGTGAGAAATGCGACGTTCCGCCCGAACAGAGACAATCCTTTGAGGCCTTGGGGCGGCTTGCCGGCGATTTCGGGTGGACCATCGACAAGATGAAGATCGACGATGGCTGCTACGAGCTTCGAGTGACCGATACCAGCGGAAATGTCCTCAAAGTGAAGATTGATCCTGCAACGCTGGACGTCGTCGATGGCAAGGTCAAGCGCTTCGGCGATGGCAACAATGCATCGGTGAACGGGAACGGAGATGGCATGACCTAGCAGGAGGCCGAGGAAGACTGAAGTCGGATGCGCCGTACCTACCGAAGCTCTACAAGCTGAGGCCAGACCATCGACAAACCCCGCTACTTCTGCGGGGTTTGTTTCGATATCAACGCGCCGGGCACCTCAAGTCCTTAGGTTCCCGCTGGCTTCGCATGGGTGCGCACACAAAAGGTTGCGTAGAGCACTTCCACGACGTTGCGCGCCGATCCGCTTTCGATCCGGTACCAGATCGTCTGACCGTCACGACGCCCCGCGATGAGCCGGTCCTTTCTCAGAAGCGCCAGATGTTGCGATACCGTCGAATCCCGAATGCCCAGGAATTCGGCAAGCTGGCCAACTGACTTTTCGCCGTCCACCAGTTGGCACAGGATCAGCAACCGGTGACGATTCGACATGGCCTTGAGAAGCTCGCAAGCCTCATCGGCGGCCAGTTGCATGGCTTCAACATCAAGTTTCATAGTTGCATATCTACGCTTGTTCGTATATTTGTCAATGCGGATCATCGCCCCGTGCATAACACGGTGGACAAAATCTTGTGAGGCGCCAGACGCAATGGAAACCGTTCGCACCATCGTTTGCCCGCAATGCGCCACGGTAAACCGGGTAGTGGCAGAGCGTGACGCCGGCAAGGCCCGGTGCGGTTCGTGTAAAGCACCTCTGTTTGACGGCCACCCCGTTGAAGTCGATACGGTCATGTTTGATAAGCAGACCGGCCGCAGTTCCGTGCCGGTGCTGGTGGACGTATGGGCGCCGTGGTGCGGCCCGTGCCGGATGATGACGCCCGCGTTTGAAGAAGCCGCCCGGCTGCTGGAGCCCGACCTGCGGCTCGTCAAGCTGAACTCGGACGAGCATCAGGAAATCGCCGCCCGGCTTGGCATTCGCAGCATCCCCACGCTCATCCTTTTTGCGCACGGCTATGAGCTGGCCCGCACGGCCGGGGCGATGACCACGCAACAGATCGTCGATTGGGTGCGAAGCAAGCTTCCCCCAGGCTCGTGAACCATCGTCAGGCAAGAGGAGGCGGGTGATGAACAGAAGACAATTCCTTTTGACAGGTGCGGCATTGGCCGCGGTAAACGGTATCGCACTTTCCAATGTCAGGGCCGCAACATCTTCCGCGAAGGCGCGTATCGTCATAGCGGGCGCAGGTGCCGCGGGACTGGCGCTCGCTTCGCGGCTGCGGCGGCAAATGCCACAGGCGGCTATCACCGTCATTGATGAGAAGACAGCGCATCACTTTCAGCCCGGCTTCACCCTTGTCGGCGCTGGCTTGTGGTCCCCTGACGACGTTACGTTCCGAAATGCGGACTTCATGCCATCGGGGGCCGATTGGATCACCGAGGCGGTTGCGGAATTCGACGCTGATTCGAACACCGTCGCCACGAGCTCCGGCCGGCGTGTGCCCTACGACTTCCTGTTCGTGGCGACAGGGCTGGCACTCGACTATGAGCGGATCGAGGGTATGGATCGTTCCCTGATCGGCACGAACGGCATTGCATCCATTTATGCCAACCCTCCTGCAGCGGCAGCCTCGTTTCGTGCGATCGATGCGTTTGTCGATCAGGGCGGCGTCGGCCTGTTCGGCCGGCCCACGACTGAGATGAAATGTGCCGGCGCCCCTTTAAAGGTCACTTTCATCACCGACGATCTGGCGCGCCGGAAAGGACGGCGCAGCGCGGTCAAGCTTGTTTATAACGCCCACAACCCAACGGTCTTTTCCGTTCCGCCCGTACATGACCGCGTCACGCAAATGTTTGCCGCGCGCGACATTGCCGTCAATTTCAGCCATGTCCTCAAGGCCATCGATCCGGGCGCAAAACGAGCAACCTATGAGACGCCGGAGGGCGTGGTCACATTTGATTACGACTTTATTCATGTCGTACCACCCATGCGCGCGCCGGATGCGGTCATGAACAGCCCGTTGCCCTGGCAGCACGGTCCGCTTGCCACCGATGGCTGGGTGGAAGCGGAGAAGGCGACATTGCGCCACCCACGCTATGCGAATGTCTTTGCGGTCGGTGACATTGCCGGAGTGCCACGCGGAAAGACGGCGGCAAGCGTCAAATGGCAGGCCCCCGTCGTCGTGGACAACCTGGTTGCTGAAACCTCTGGCAAGGAGCCTCTCGCCACCTACAACGGCTACACGTCTTGCCCGATGGTCACGGCCTACGGAAAGGCGATGCTGATCGAGTTCGACTATGACGGCAATCTCACGCCGTCCTTCCCGTTTATTTCACCCCTCGAAGAGCTCTGGATCTCATGGCTGATCGAGGAAAAGGGCCTGAAGGGCGCCTACAGGGCAATGCTGCGCGGTCTGGCATAGGAGAGGCATCATGGAAGATTTCAACCCCGTCACAATGTTCGCCATATTGCGGGAAAGCCTGGGACCATGGCTGTGGGGCCTTCTTCTGATCGCACTGGTTCTGGTTGTCGGTGTGGTGTCGGCTGCCATGAAGCTGCGATCCGCACGAAGATCGCCGAAGCACCCGATCATCGCGGCGGCCCTCGCTGGGGGCGTTGCAACAGCAATCTTCTTCATGCTGGTGCCGGGCTGGACCATGGCCACCCATGCCGCGCTCAACGGGCCTGTCGACTATCTTGTTGCTATCCTCATTGCTTTCATTCCGGGTGGCGGTATCGCGGCGATGGTTTTTTCGATGGCGTCATGGCGCTGCGCACGCCGCACCCCAGCAGTCTGCGACAAAAGCATGGCGTGACTGACCGGGGCGAACAGGCGCTACCTGCGCGCGATTTGCCTGAGCGGCCCCTTGCAGACAAGCAAAGGCAAAACGCATATTGCGTACCTTCATATGTTCGTATATAGGATATTACATTAACAAGGGAGAATTTGCATGACCCTCGAACGTTCCGTCCTGGCATTCGCCGGCTTCATGGTGCTCGTTTCCGTGGCGCTGACCGTGTGGGTGTCACCCTATTTCGTTTGGCTGACCGTCTTCGTCGGTTTTAACATGTTCCAATCGGCCTTCACCGGCCTCTGCCCGGCAGCAAGCGTACTGAAGCGCCTCGGCTTCAAGCCCGCCTGCTCGATCTGAACAGCTAGAAAGCTGCCATGCGTATCGCTATCCCCACCGCTGCACGCGCGGCGGCTGCATTGACGCTTGCCGCCGGGCTCGTGGCGACATCCCCGGTGCTTGCCACCGACACCTCAACGCTCAGCACGCAAACCGTGCCGGAATGGAAAGCGGTCTACGGAAGGGTGGAGGCACGCGATCTCGTGTCGGCGCGCGCGCGCATCGGTGGCACCGTCGTCGAGCTTCTCGTCTCGGAAGGCGACACGGTTGCGGCCGGTCAGCGCATCGCCATGGTGCGGGACGACAAGCTTGCCTTCCAGGTCGCCGCTATCGATGCGCAACTGCGCGTGCTGGACGCTCAGCTTTCGCGAGCCGAAGCCGAACTGTCCCGCGGGCGCTCGCTGGTCGAGCGCGGGGTCAGCACCGCGCAGCGGCTGGAGCAATTGCAGACCGATGTGGAAGTGACGCGCAATCAGATCGTCGCCACGCAGGCGCAACGCTCGGTCGTTGTCCAGCAGGGCGAGGAGGGCGCCGTACTCGCGCCGGTATCCGGCGTAGTGCTCGGCGTGCCAATCACGCGCGATACGGTCATCATGGCCGGTGAAGCTGTAGCTACTGTCGGCGGAGGCGGCTTTTTCCTGAGGTTGGCGATCCCCGAACGCCATGCCGATGCCTTGAAGGAAGGCGCTGAAATCCGCGTTTCGGCCAGTGGCGCGGAAGCAATGGGTCGGCTCGCCAAGGTCTATCCACGTATTCAGAACGGCCGTGTTATCGCCGATGTCGAATTCGAGCGGCTCGACACCACTTTCGTCGATTCCCGTGTCCTGGTCGAAGTGCCGGTTGGTACGCGCGACGCGCTTCTGGTGCCCCGTTCAGCGCTCGCTACCCGCTCAGGGCTCGACTTCGTGCGCGTGCGGCAAGATGGCCAGGACGTCGAGCGTGCCGTGGTGCCCGGCGAGGTCATGCGGCGCGACGGCATCGCTTATGTTGAAATCCTGACCGGCCTTGCCGCCGGCGAAACGATTGTCGTTCCCTGATATGCTTAATCCCAGTGAACATGGCACCGGCCCGTCGCTCGGCATTGCTGGTGCGCTGACGCGCAGCTTCATCACCTCGGCGCTGACGCCGCTGATCCTCATTGCCGCGCTGGTCTTCGGCCTGATCGCGCTGATGGTTCTGCCGCGCGAGGAAGAGCCGCAGATTTCCGTGCCGATGGTCGACATCGCCGTACGGGCCGACGGGTTGAAAGCGCCGGATGCAGTCAAGCTGATCACCGAGCCGCTGGAAACCATCGTCAAGGGCATCGACGGTGTCGAGCATGTCTATTCCCAGACCGGTGACGACCGCGTGCTCGTCACGGCCCGTTTCTTTGTCGGCACCTCGGCGGATGCGGCGGTATTGCGCGTTCATGACAAGATCCGCGCCAATATGGACCGCATTCCCGTCGGCGTGCCGGAGCCGCAGATTGTCGGACGCGGGGTGGACGATGTCGCCATCGTGTCGCTGACATTGGCCCCGGTTGCCGAGGCGGCCAGCCATATCACGCCCAACGACCTGACCCGCATTGCCCGCGAATTGAAGACCGAGATCGCCAAGATCGAGGATGTCGGCCTCACCTATCTGGTTGGCGGCGCCGACGAGGCGATCCGTATCGCACCCGATCCCGCCCGATTGGCGCTTTATGGCGTCACCTTGCAGCAGCTTGCCGGCAAGGTTCAGGGCGCCAACCGCGCTTTTCCGGCCGGTAGTGTTCGTGACCTGGGCGAGCAGATCGTGCTGGCCGCCGGCGAGACGCTGGCCACCCCCGCCGCCATCGGCAATCTTTTGCTCACGTCGCGCGATGGTCGCCCGGTCTATGTGCGCGACGTCGCCACGGTCGGTTTTGTCACGAAACCGGACGAGGCGCTGGTCTCCACCGTGACGCGAGGCGAGGGCGCAACCGTGCTGCGTGTTCCCGCGGTGACGCTGGCTGTGGCCAAGCGCGCGGGCGCCAACGCCGTCACCGTGGCCGATGCCATCCTTCATCGCGTCGAGACGCTGAAGGGCTCGCTGATCCCCGACGAGATCGCCATCGAAGTGACGCGCGACTATGGCGAGACTGCCAATGAGAAGGCCAATGAACTTCTGTTCCATCTCGGTCTTGCCACCCTCTCCATCATCCTGCTGGTCTGGTTCGCCATTGGCTGGCGCGAGGCGGTGGTGGTCGCTGTCGTCATCCCGGTGACAATTCTGCTCACCCTGTTCGCCTCCTGGGTGATGGGCTACACGCTGAACCGTGTCTCGCTGTTCGCGCTGATCTTCTCCATCGGCATTCTGGTCGACGATGCCATCGTCGTGATCGAGAACATCGCCCGCCATTGGGCGATGGGCGACGGGCGCGGACGACGGCAGGCGGCCATCGAGGCGGTGGCCGAGGTCGGAAACCCCACCATCGTGGCGACGCTAACGGTAGTGGCCGCCCTAATGCCAATGCTATTCGTGTCGGGCATGATGGGCCCCTATATGAGCCCGATCCCGGCCAACGCTTCGGCGGCGATGATCTTTTCTTTTTTTGTTGCGGTGATGGTCACGCCCTGGCTGATGCTGAAGGTAGCCGGCAAGGCGCCGCTCCATGAGCATGGCTCCGGCCACGCCCATGGTGGGCCGCTAGGACGGCTCTATGCTGCCGCCGCGCGGCCGGTGCTGGCATCGAAGGGGCGAAGCTGGATCTTCCTGCTAGCTGTCGGCGCACTCACGCTGGGCTCGCTGATGTTGTTTTATACGCAGGCGGTGACGGTGAAGCTTTTGCCCTTCGACAACAAGTCAGAACTCTCCGTTATCATCGACTTGCCCGAGGGGTCGTCGGTCGAGGCGACCGATGCGGTGACGCAGGAGGTAGCGGGCATCGTTCTGGCGATGGACGAGGTGGTTTCGGTCCAGACCCATGCGGGTGCTGCCGCACCTTTCGACTTCAACGGCCTGGTGCGCCACTATTTCCACCGTGCCGAACCGCAGATGGGCGAGGTCGCGGTCAATCTGAAGCCGAAAAGCGAACGCAGCCGCGCCAGCCACGACATCGCCCTCGACATCCGCCAGCGCATTGCGACGGTGCGGATGCCGGATGGCACGACGCTCAAGGTGGTCGAGCCGCCGCCCGGTCCGCCGGTGATGGCGACGCTGCTGGCCGAGATCTATGGTCCCGACGCCGAGACGCGGCGCAAGGTCGCAGGAAAGGTGGAGGCGGCCTTCCGTTCCGTGCCCTTCATCGTCGATGTCGACAATTCCTATGGCACGGCCCCCCGCCGGCTGCGTGCCACCATCTCCACCGATGACCTCGAATTCTTCCGGGTTGAGGAAAGCGATGTGCTTGACACCCTCGCGATACTCGGCGGCGGCACAATGGTGGGCTATTCGCATCGCGGCGAGGGCCGCCAGCCGATCCCGATCCGCATCGAACGGCCGAAGGATGAGCGTCGGCTGGACGAGCGCTTCCTGACCACGCCGATCCCGGCCAATGTGCTGCCGGGCGATCGTGGCGTGGTGGAACTGGGCGATGTAGTGCGCATATCCGAGGAGCGCGCGTCGCTGCCCGTCTTCCGGCGCAACGGCCGCGCCGCAGAGATGGTGACGGCCGAGCTTGCCGGTGATTTCGAAGCCCCGCTCTACGGCATGATCGCCGTGCAGCAGGCGCTCGATGCACAAGATTGGACCGGCCTTGAGAAGCCTGTCATCTCGTTGCATGGTCAGCCGCAGGACGAGCGCGCGCCGACACTGCTGTGGGACGGCGAGTGGGAGGTAACTTGGGTGACCTTTCGCGACATGGGCGCGGCCTTCATGGTGGCGCTGCTCGGCATCTATATCCTTGTCGTTGCCCAATTCGGCTCGTTCAAGGTGCCGCTGGTCATATTAACGCCGATCCCGCTGACCTTCATCGGCATCCTCGGCGGCCACTGGCTGTTTGGCGCTCCCTTTTCGGCCACCTCGATGATCGGCTTCATCGCGCTTGCCGGCATCATCGTGCGAAACTCAATCCTTCTGGTCGACTTCATCCGCCATGTCGATCCCGCCGGCCGCAACCTGACGGAAATCCTGATCGAGGCAGGCTCCATCCGCTTCAAGCCGATCCTGCTCACCGCGCTGGCGGCGATGATCGGCGCCGCCGTCATCCTCGCCGACCCGATCTTCCAGGGGCTGGCAATCTCACTGCTGTTCGGGCTCGCCTCGTCGACGCTGCTTACCGTTCTCGTCATCCCGGCGATCTACCGGGTGCTGCGGACGTGATTGCTACACCGCCCGGGTATAGTCAGGATCAGGCCGAAACAAGCACATCGCAGCCGGCGGCGTGCAACACATGGCGGGCGACGCTGCCCAGCAACAACTGCGAAAGCGCATTGCCGCCATGGGTGCCGAGCGCCATCAGATCGGTTCGGCCGCGGCGGGTGAAACGCACCAATGCCTGGGCTGCATCTCCATGGACGATCCGCAACTTGGTCTGGATGAGAGGAAGATCGTGCTCCTCCAGTGACGCGCTGATCTGCCGGCGGGCCTCGCTGGCTCTCGCTCGGCGGTAGCGGTCGATTTCCTTTTGCGAGGTTCCCGCTCTCAGCATCGCCTGCTCAAACGCTAGCGGAGTTTCGATGGCATGGACAAGCTCGATGACCGCATCTGGCGCAAGCCGCAAGGCAGCTTTCACCGCCGCCCGTGACGCTGCGGAAAAATCCACGGCAACGGTGGTGTGCCGATAGGGGTTGGCCACCGATGTCCGAACCACCAGGATCGGCTCTCGCGCAGTTCTCACGACGCGGTCGGCCGTGGAGCCAAACACCTTTTCACGCATGTTTTTGGCCTTGCCCGGGCCGATGACAATGAGGTCGGCGCCTTCGCGCTGCACGATCTCGTCGATGACCTGATATGGCTTTCCGGTCTCAACGACGATGTCCACCACCGCTTCGGACCCGGGATTGCCGGTCAATTGCCTGATCCGGTCGACTGCATTCCGTTCCACTATTGCGTGCAGTGCGGAAACATCGAGCGAAACCGGCAAGTCACCGCCGGGGGGCGTATCTTCGACCGCATGGACGAAAATAAGGCGCGCTGCGTGCTGGCGGGCAAGCTGCAAGGCGCGGCCCGCGACCGGATCGTTGTCTGTTTCGAGCGCAAGCGCTGCGACGATGGTGTTGATCGACAAGCTGTCCTCCCCTGGGTGCGAAACGGATGACGATATCCCGTCGTGCCAATGACCTGCCCCCAGCATTAGCGGAGGCAGGCTGCCTGCTGGCTTTTGGCCGTATCAAAGCGGATAGCGCAGGATCGCCGCAAGTTCCTTTTTGCCGGGGATGTCGGCGCGCCGCACCCCCAGTACCTTGGCGCCGCTGACGAACGCCCGGCTGGCAATCTCGTTGACCACACCATAGGCGTTCGCGTCGTCCTTCTCGACGAATTCCACCGCGCCACTTTCGTCGTCGACAAAACCCGGCACGACTGAATCGATGTCGCCCAGAAGCGTGTCGATTGCGCCGAAGGTTGCTGCGCGGGCCGCATCCGAGATATCGGTCGTGGTGCGGCGGTCGTTGGCGCGCTTGTCGAACAAGGCACGGATGGCGCCCAGGTCCTGTTCGTAGGCATTGTCGAGGATTGGACGCGCGCGCTGCGCCAGGTCGGCGTCGGTCAGGCGGTCCGGACTGTCGACAATGGTTTCGCGCAGCAGGTGCGGATAGGAATTGATCTGCGGAAACACCGAAGCCAGGCGGTCGGTGGCGGCCAGGATCAGCGGGGTCTCGCGCCCGGCCAGAATGGGACGCAGCGCCGTATCCACCCGCCGTACATATTGCTGGAAGCGCACATTCTGCCCCTCGGAGCCATGGATGCGGCCGCTGAAAGTACGATCGTTTAGCGTCGACTTGCCGACCGAGGAGGCCGCGTCCTTGGGCAGGCCCGGGACCTTGACCGTTACCGGCGGCAGATCGGCATGCATCTCAACGAGGCGCACGGCGTTCTCCGACAGGGCGAGGACGAAGGCTGAATGCGGGAAGGTCACCGCCCGGAACAGCGGCTTCAGGTGGAAGCGGTCTGCGACCTGGACCGAGCCGATAGGTCCGCAGCGCATCCGGCGTGGCGAAAACAGCAAGGCTGTTTGCCTGGAAGCGCCAGAATTCATCATCGTCAACCAGATCGCTCAACTGCTCCAGAAGCGCAGCCAGCCGCCTCTTGTCGAAGCCTGCATCCTCAAGCTGCTTCTGCGCCTCACGTACCAGATTGCCGAATTCGATGCGGGAGGCCGACGTCTCCTGCGTCAGTGGCGTGGTCTTCAAATAGAGCGACACGCAAACATCGGCACGCGCACCGACAAGGGTGGCAAATTCGGAACGAGTCGGGATGTCGACACAAAGCATGAAAAGGTCCTTTCTTCATTGGTACGGAGCGCCATCTGAGCTTGGAATGACAGGACGCGGTCATACCCCCCGATGAAGGACAGTATACCTGACGCTCTGTACAAATACTTCCTTGATCTCGTTCAAGGATTTGATCTCACCGATATGTCGCCAGATCATTGGGCCTCTGACCGCATCCTCTTTTTAGAAGGTGTTTCCCTTTTCTCGGGCCATATGTCGAGGATGGATACACTATCATTGGATCAAAATTATTCCATCACATCTGCTATGTAGTCGATGATTGCATCAATCTGTTCCCGCGTCGCCTTGAAAACAGGCATTCCAGGATGGCCGGTGTCGATGGCGTCGATAAAAGTTTCCTCAAGTGCGTCAATCGGAAATCGTTTTGAAAGTTCCCGAAATGGCGGAGCTTTGGGATTCGGGCTCCCCCCCATGAGGCCTACGACATGGCACTCCGAACAATATTGTGTGACAAGCGCCTTGCCACGCTCGGCGCCGTCTTGGGCGTCAACGTTAGTTGTGTAGATGGTTATCGCCAAGCCGAAAACCATAAGATGGAAAGTTGGGATTCGAGATTTCATGCGTGGCTCCGGTATTTAGCCTGTACTTTTGTGGCACGGAAGACTGTTGCCGACGAGATTCTTTCACTTTAATCAGCTCTATCGGTACTCGCCATTTCATTGCAATTCTCAGAACGACACCTGCCGACGTTGAGCCACGCCGAAATCCCTGGCTAGACATTGGCATGTCGCCTCAGTCAGACGACTAAACGCAAGCCTTATATCGTATCCGTCCGGGCTCAGGAGGCAGTGATCAATGGTTGCGCGTTCGCAGCTAATCCTCGGCGCACACCGGAAAATCGCAACCAAAGGTTCCTGCTCGAGTCACTCTTGCCTGCATTGCTAAAAGATAGTAATAAGTCACTCGCAATCGGCAAACAGGCCCGAGATTGCGTGGGTCGGTACAGGTGGCGCAAAGAGCGTCACGCTGCCAGGGCGAGGCTTGATCGTTAGAGTGCTTGGGGAGCCCCAAGCACGTCGGCTGGACGAGTATAGGAGGTCAACGAGCCTGCTCAAGTCCTATCCGAAATTCATTCTGATAGAGGAGCATAAAGATGAGTGCTGGATCGTTCCCCTCGGAAATATACAAGGCCAACGTTGAACTGCAACAGCGTATCATTGAGTTGCTCCAAGAATGCGGCAGCAACTGGATGGCCGCCGTACAGCAATTCGGTATGGGTGGCACGTCCGACTCTACGGCTCAGATTGAGGGCCGGTTGCGCGCAGCCGACTGGCAGTCGCTGGCAACGTTACCATCTGAAGTGTGCTGGCCGGTATTTCAGAGCCGGTTGAATGACGTTCAAGCTGCAAACCAGATTGCTTTGAAAAATCAGATATCCTTCGCGACCGGGCTTCAGCAGGCGCTTGGAAACTGGCATCAATCCGTCTTCGACGCCTTCGGTAGCGCCCTAGAAGGCGGAAATTTTTTCAAGCATTGGGGCATATCTGGGGCTCAAGCTGTGACAACAGACGCAAAAACGGCCGAAAAATGAACGCGATGCCATGAGTAACATCAAGCGCACCGCACTGGTGACCGGCGGCAATCGTGGATTGGGCGCTGCGATTGCTCGCGCTCTGTACGATGCCGGCCATACTGTGATCATTACCCACACGCCCGGTAACAGCAAAGCCGTCGCCTGGCTCGCTGCACAAGCGGACCAAGGCTATGGGCTTACCGGTTATGGTGTAGACGTCTCCGATTTCCGATCAACCCAGAATCTGGCGCAGCAAATTCATTTGGACGACCGACAAATTGATATCCTCGTAAACAATGCAGGTATTACCAGAGACGCTTCCTTGCGCAAACTTGACAAAGCCGATTGGGACGTGGTGCTGCGGACCAATCTCGACTCAATGTTCAACGTCACAAAACTCTTCATCGAGCCGATGATGGAGCGCCGCTGGGGCCGTATCGTCAACATTTCCTCGATTAACGGCAGCAAGGGCCAGTTTGGCCAAACCAACTATTCGGCGGCAAAGGCAGGCGTGCATGGTTTCACCAAGGCACTGGCTCAGGAGGTGGCCCGGGCTGGCGTAACTGTCAACACCGTCTCCCCAGGCTATTTGGCGACCGAGATGCTAACGACCATGCGCGAGGATGTGCTCGCGCGGATCGTCGAAACCATTCCGGTTGGCCGCTTAGGTCAACCAGACGAGATCGCGGCGCTGGTGGCGTTTATAGCAAGCGAGGAGGCCGCCTTCATGACTGGAAGTAACATTGCGATGAATGGCGGTCAGCATATGTGCTGAAATAGCTGCTTTGCAGCAACTTCGGGTGTTCGGGTGTGCCCTCGCTTATTCACCCACCCGATCTTTTGCCACTTCGATCGAGCGTTTGTAGAGTGCGAACACTGAGGTGGACCCGTCTGGTGAGACAGCTTGGCGGCTTGGCTAAGGTGGATCGGGTTGGTTTCTACGCCGCCAATTGCTCCGTCATTTGTGCCGTA
>NZ_JBEPMN010000018.1:0-67263 GCF_040545755.1 Aquamicrobium ahrensii | reverse complement strand
CTTCGGGCTTATGCTTCTTCTGGGGCATTCCAACGTCCTCTCCAACGGCTCAATAGCCTACTTCAGGGAGGACCACTTTTCAGGGGGCAGACCAGCCGGACTTCGATGACATCATTCGCGCCCACGTCGAGGACGAGTTGGACGGAAAGATCGGAGCCTGAACCATGCTGATCTGCGCCATTGCTGACGATTTCACCGGAGCGAGCGACCTCGCGAACACATTGCCAGGAACGGCATGGCGGCATCGCTTTTCGTGGGCGTGCCCAATGGCGAGGCAACGACGACCGAGGCCGGCGTGGTCGCGCTGAAGACCCGCTCGCCCCCCGCCGAAGCGGTACGCCAGTCGCTGCAGGCGCTCGACCGGCTGTTACGCCAGGGCGCCGAGCAGATTTTCTTCAAGTATTGTTCCACCTTCGATTCGACGCCGGAAGGCAATATAGGACCAGTGGCCGAAGCTTTAAGCCAAGCGCTCGGTGCCGGAGTATCGGTTGTCTGCCCTGCCTTTCCAGCGACCGGGCGCACGCTCTACCAAGGCCATCTGTTCGTTGGCGAGAGACTTCTCAACGAATCCGGCATGGAAAAGCACCCGCTGACGCCCATGATCGATCCCGATATTCGGCGCTGGTTGCGTCGCCAAATTCGGAGCGAGGTTACTCTGGTGCCCTATCCCACCGCCCGGCAAGGGGCAGGTGTCGATTTACGTTTGAAACTGAGACTCATGCATTTAGTGATTTCAAATGAATTGCATGAGACTGAGGTGCAACGTCTTACGCTTCAGATGGGACTCCGGCGAGGATTTGTTACACTCAAAATGAGATTGATCGACCGGTCGATCGACCGTAATCTCGCTCATGATCGCATCCTCGGATTACCCCGATCACGACGACAGCCCTGAAGAGTTCCTTCGATATCTGCTCCGCCGCACAGGCGGGCAAGTAACCGCTGAGGTTGTTGCGGTTGCGCACGACAAGTTTAGCATCCCGCGATCAACGCTGTGACCGCCAACTCCCGAGGCGACGGCTCCGGCTCGTTCAACGCCAGCTCGATGATCATCGGGTCGGTTCGAATGGACAACCTCCTGAAAACTCGCATCTCAACGAATTCGCCATGAAAATGGCTATCGAAAAAACAGGCCGCATAGAGCCCGATTAAAAACCAAAGACCCTTCGAAATCCCGGAGGAAACTTGGATCTCAG
This sequence comes from Aquamicrobium ahrensii, assembly GCF_040545755.1. Classification (NCBI taxonomy): domain Bacteria; kingdom Pseudomonadati; phylum Pseudomonadota; class Alphaproteobacteria; order Hyphomicrobiales; family Phyllobacteriaceae; genus Aquamicrobium; species Aquamicrobium ahrensii. The sequence goes on along the minus strand of NZ_JBEPMN010000018.1, from coordinate 66,067 downwards.
GTCACTTCGGCTCCACCATTCGTGGATCCGCAAGCTGCCGGATTGCAGGGAATACACAAGTGGCTACTCCGACAACCACAAGCGTCGAGAGCCCTCCCGCGATGGCTGCGGGGACAGCACCTATCATCGCAGCAACCATCCCCGCTCTGAAATCGCCAAGCTCATTGGAGCCGCTGACGAACATCTGTGATACGGCGACGACGCGCCCTCTTATTTCATCGGGTGTTCCCAGTTGCAGGACCGACTGGCGGATGACCACGCTCATCATATCGGCCGCACCGGCCACACCAAGTGCGGCGAGCGACAACATGATATTTTCCGAAACCGCGAAGACAACGATAGCGACACCGAACAAGGCAGTGAACCAGAGCATGACAGTGCCTGCATGCCGGCGGGGCGTGTAGCGGGTCAAAATGGCGGCCGCCCCTAATGCACCGACTGCAGGAGCGGCACGCAGAGCGCCGAGGCCAGCAGGGCCGACCTCCAGAATGTCCCGCGCGAACACCGGCAACAATACGATGACGCTGCCGAGAAGCACGGCGAAGAGATCGAGCATCACAACACCCAGGATGACCGGCGTCCTGCGAATGTAGCGTATACCGCCCATCATCCGCGATAGCGTAGGTTCTCCGCTCACGGGAAGCGTCGAACGCTGCTTTACGGAAGTCAGCCGCAAGACGAGTACAGCACTCAGACATGCGAAGAATGCTGCTGCTCCATAGCCAGTTGCGATCCCGGCCATCAACAGTAGTCCAGCAAGCGCCGGCCCCATGATCACCGATATCTGCGTTGCGATCGTAGCGCTGCTTATCGCTGTCGGAAGTTGGCTGGAATGAACAATTTGCGGCAAAAGGGCCCAAAGCGCCGGCTTTGAAAGCGCAATGCCTACCCCAGCAAAAGCAGTGCATACATAGATTGCAGCAAGCGACGTTTCCGGAAGAAGCGCTGTTACGGCAAGCCCGATCAGGGCAGCGCACGCCACCAGTGATCCCGCAGCGACAAGCAAGGCCCGGTCGAATCTGTCCGCGAGGTCTCCTGCAATCAGACCAAGGAACAGGACAGGGGCGAACATCACCAGGCCTACATAGCCGAGATGCAGCGGGTTATCTGTCAGATCGTAGATCTGCCAACCGACCACCACAACGAGCATCCGGCTGATAACGCCGAAGGCGAAACGAGCGAGCAGATAAGCCAGAAAATTGGGTGTTTGAGCGAGAGTCGGGGGTACGTCCGTCATCCGGTCAGCAGTATCTTGCTGCGATCAAGCTGAGGGTCACCCGGGAATCTCCACTGCATTTCCCAATCTTTCCCTCCCTCTCATCTAAGCTACTGTGAGGACATGGGCAGGTTTATCGAAGCGATCGGAGGAAGGACAGTCAGCCTGCGCGCTCGTAGCGGTCAGTTTAGTGGCACCAGTTCGTGGTAGACGCCGAAGCCTTTCCCTTTCGCTTCCAGTTCGGAGTTCAGCCTCATTTCGAGAGCTGCCCCCTCAACCTCGGCGACCATGATCGTAAAATGGGAATGATCGTGCCGGGAACGCACGATACACCCTTCCATCAGATGACCGCACAGCGTGGTCTTCGAACTGGTGATAGTGAGGTGGACATGCACATAAGGTTCGCCGTCGATGTAGCGGCCTACCCCGAATGGCTCCGCGCCACGATCGGGTGCCCGGACCCAGCCGACAATGCCATGACCGCTGACCTCCATCGGCCCGTCGATCTCGACGACGCCGATGGATTGCTGACCATCAATGAATTTCTGGACAACAGCCTTCGTGCAAGCACCGGTTATGGACAGAACCACACCGGCGCGAATGTCGTGGCGACGCACTATATCCTGGATCGCGAGGAACAGATCATCACTTGGTCCCAGTCTGACCGTGAATATCCGTCCCATCGTGCTGACAATCTCATCCGTCACGCAATTTCCTCCCTTGAAAGCGTTTTTTCTTGATCCTGTAATCCTGCAGATCGCTACGCGGAAACCCGCCCGTTCTCATCCAGCATCCGGATTGGATTCCCTTGCAGATAGGAGATGATATTTTCTACGGTCTCTCCATAATAGAGAGCGTAATTTTCTTCGACCACATACCCGATGTGAGGGGTTGCCACTACATTCCGTAAGTATCGATATGGATGATCTATTGGTAGAGGCTCCGTGTTGAAAACATCTATTCCCGCCCCGCCAATCCTCTCCTCTGTGAGAGCTTCCAGCAATGCAGCTTCATCGACAATCGGCATTCGGGATGTATTGATCAGGAATGCGTCTTTCTTCATGCGGCCAATGTCCTCCGACGAAACTATTCCAGCAGATCGAGAGCTAAGCGGCATATGAATGGTGATCGCATCGGAATTCCGGAACAGGAACTCCTTGCTGACGGCGCGCGCCCCATGCTCACCAGCGGTGGATTGCGTCAGATTCGGACTCCAGGCAATAACGTTCATGCCGAAGGCGATCGCGACCGCCGCCACGGGCCGTCCCATATTGCCAAGCCCGACAATGCCAAGAGTGCGACCTTTTATGCTGCGTCCCACGGATTGCTGCCACCCTCCTGCGCGAAGGAAACTCACCTCGGCCGGAATTTTGCGGAAGAGCATCAGGATCATCGCCCAAGTGATTTCTACCGTCGGCCAGCTTATCGACGATGTTCCGCAAATGGTGATGCCAAGCTCCCTGGCCGCCACCATGTCGATAGAAGCTGCATTGCGAAGGCCGGTCGCGAGAATAAGCTTCAGTCTCGGGAGCTTCTCCAACACCTCGCGGGGCAACGGCGTTCTTTCCCGCATCCTGGATACTGCGTCGAAATCCGCCAGGCGCGACACCAATTGGCTCGGGTCGGAAACGTGATCGCGAAATACCACGACCTCGCATTCCTCAGGTAATTGCGACCAATCTGCCGAAGAAAGTGCAACGTTCTGATAGTCGTCGAGTATCGCGATGCGCAAAATTGCCTTCCTTTCGAAAATGCGGTTGCTATGTCCGCGACTAGGTGCCGAAGCCGGCCTGGGCCACGTATTCCCTGGCGTATTTTATGAGCTTTTCGGTCTGCCGCGACTTCTCACGTTGAAGTGGCACGAGAATGCGAAACTCGTAGGTCAGCTTCGGCAAGAATGGCCGGAGTTCCAGGCCTTTGGTTGCAAATGCGCTGGCCGTCACCTCGTCGACGACGGAGACGCCTGCTCCCGCAGCCACAAGTTCGCAAATGATGGCGCCGCTTTGTGCTTGAACCGTGATGTTCGGTACGATGTCCGATTGCATGAAAGCCGAATCCACCTTCTGCCGATGCCGCGTTTCCGGCGGCATCGCGATGAAGGGAACGTCGGCAAGGTCCAGCGCCGTCAGCACGCTGCGGCTTGCTAGCTCATGTCCAAGCGGAAGTATGCACACACCATTGGCGCGCAGAAACTCCAGCGAATAAGCCGATGGGTAGTCGATGGGAAAGTTCGTGAAAGCGAGGTCAAATTGCTGGGTGTCCAGCAGTGCCCGCACATCGCGACTCAGCACCGTCCGCAATGTGAAGTCCAGATCGGGCACCTCTCGTCTCATCCGGCTTATCGCATGCGGCAATATCCCGTGCGCCATCGGCATCGTCGCTATGATGCTCAGTTTGCCGCCAACGGTTTTAATGCCCTTCATGAAGCTGTCTATCTGATCCAACCCCACGAATGCGCGCTCAAGCTCCCTGTAGAGAAGATCGGCCTCTACGGTGGGCTTGAGGCGCCCCTTTGCCCGGGAGAACAGCTGGATTCCCGTCCTGAGCTCCAGGTCGGATATCAATCTGCTCACCACCGGCTGGGAAACCCCCAGAACCGCCGCGGCTTTAACCGTGGTGCCTGCCAGCATCAGTGCCCTGAATGCCTCAAGCTGGCGCAGATTGATCATTCGACCCATGAGCTGCCTTCCGGGATCATTGTTCGTCCGCACATATTGACAGAAAAACCGCTGGCGGACGCTGGTCAGACGTAGATTTCGCGAATGACGCTTTCGACCTCCTGCTCGCTGATCTCGACCTTCTCATAGATCAGCTTTTCCAGTTTCTCGAAGACATGTTCGATGTTTGCGGAATCCGGGTCCAGGCCCATGGACTGGATCTTGACCGAAACCGGCGCGGTCTTGCCCCGCCGCAGCGACGTGGAGCCGAACGAGACCGAACGGTGGTTGCCCACCGTCTCTGCGCGTATGTTCTCCCAGAAATACCACTGCCCTCGCAGGATGCCACCAAGGTGGCTGCCGCCGTAGGAATACATATGCGGACCGGTAACCGGATGGTTGCGGGCAATGGGGAACTTGTAGAGTTCGGCCACCATTTCAGTCAGCGGGGTCAACTGGGTCATATCGAGGCCCGTGCGGATATCGTAGAGCGACTCCAGAAGGGGGACGACCTGCTCGAATGCCGCGTTGCCACAACGGTGGCCGGTCGAGTTTATCGTCACGTCGCAAGTCAGCGCTCCGGCGCGAATGGCTTCGATCGAGTTTATGGTGGCGAGACCATAGTCATCATGACAATGAACGCCGATTTCCATGTCGGGGCCGGCCAGCGCGCGTACATAGCGGACGAGGAATGCCATCGTTTCGGGCACAAACCAGCCGCGGACGTCATAGACGACGATCCGATCGGCTCCTGCATCCCTCGCGGCCTGTACGACGCGTGCGACAAGATCCAGCCGGTGATAATCCGTTCCAACCGCGATCTTTCTCGCCCCCGAACGCTTGGCATGGCTCACAGCGTCGCCGATGCGCGCCTCGATGTCGCCGTTCCAGTTTTGCGGGCACAACGCGTTGGTCATGATGTAGCCCCAGTAACCAACGAGGTTCACCAGATCCGCGCCGGAGTCGATGGTTTTCTGGATTTCGGTGCGGTAGTCCGGATCGTAGTAGCGGGTATGAAGGCCCAGTTCCATCTTGCTGCCTGCCCGCCGCAGCATCTTGACGAACTCTATGTGCTCCGGAATGGTCGGGTAGCCGACTTCGGCCTCAATTACGCCCATCGCTTCCAGCTTTTCGGCCAGCAACATCTTGATGTCATTGTTCGCATATACGCCGGGCGTGTTGATGCCGGACCGCAAGGTGTCGTCACGGATGATGCATTTGTCCATGACGCCCTGAGGCCGATGCCCCATTGCGACCTTGTTCACGAGAGGGGTCATCCACCGCTCCTCGGCGTCGATGTCGACCTCTTTCAGCAGATCCGGGTGTTGCTCGCGCAGGCTCATGGAATTCTCCTTCAGAAAATCAATCGGTGATGACGAAGCAGTCTTGCGCTGCAATGGCTGCATGCGCACGGGTGCCCGGTTCAAGCCGGACGTAAGGGGGGACCTTGGCGATCAGTTGCTGGCCATCTTCGGTGACGAGCGTGTACTCCATGCCTTCGCCGAGAAAGACCCGTTCCTGCACAGTCACTGGCCACACATTGAAATCCGGGGGCAGGCTGTCCGCAGTTTCGAGCAGACGGATAAGCTCCGCCCGGACACCGAACTGCATCTCACCCGATACGTGCTCTTTAACATGGGCCGGTGCGCTGGCGATCACACCGCTCGTCGTCCGATAGCGCGCCAGATTGTCTGAAGTGGAGCCGGCAATGTGGGTGGCAGGCAGGAGATTGACGCTGCCCAGAAAGCGCGCAGCGAACTGGGTGCGCGGACGTGTGTAAAGTGCATCCGGACCATCGACCTGGACAATCTTGCCCTTGTTCATGACCACGATCCGATCCGAAATCGCCAGGGCCTCGGACTGGTCGTGGGTGACGTATATTGCGGTGATACCCAGACGGCGCTGCAGATCGCGAATTTCGCCACGCAGTTGCTCGCGCAGGCGCACGTCGAGATTGCTCAGCGGCTCGTCGAACAGCAGGATCTGGCATTGGGAGGCCAATGCACGCGCCAACGCCACACGCTGCTGCTGGCCGCCGGAGAGGCGCCCCGGCGATGAATCCTTTGCGTTGGTGAGGCTCACCATTTCAAGTGCCTGGATGGCTCGGGTTTCACGCTCGGATTTCGAGATCTTCTGGCGCAGCAGCGGATAGGCAACGTTCTCGGCAACGGTCATATGCGGCCAGAGCGCATAGGACTGGAAAACCATGCCAATGCGCCGCCCCTCCGGCGGCAGGTTCAGGCGCCTCGCCCCGGAGTAAACGCAGTTGTTGCCCAGCCAGATCTCGCCACCCGTGGGGTCTTCCAAACCGGCGATGCAACGCAACGTCGTCGACTTGCCGCATCCGCTCGGCCCGAGAAGGGTAACCAGTTCACCTTCGGCCACGTCGAGGGATACGCCCTGAACGGCGTGGAACCCGCCGAAAGATTTCTGAAGCTTATCCAAGCGAAGCATGCGTCACCCTGCTTTCTGCCTGACCTTGAGGCCAAAAATTACGTTGGAGATGAGAAGGACCGCGAGGATGAACACGGAAATACCGGTTCCGAGGGCGGCAACTTCCGGGTACTTTCCCTCGAAATAGGCATCGAAGATCAGCACCGGCAGCACAACGGAATTGAATGCGTAGAGCAGCACCGAAGTGTTCAGTTCCTTGACGAAGGAGATGAAGTAGAGAACCCAGCTTGACAGCAGGCTTCTTCTGATAAGCGGAAAGGTGATGGTCAGCGCAGCGACGGTCTTACTGGCGCCCGACACGCGCGCGGCATTCTCGAGATCGGAATCGATCTGCGTCAATGCTGCCGACATGTTGCGCACACCGAAGGAAAGGAAGCGGGTGATATATGCGATCATCAAAATCCAGATTGTCCCGTAAATCGGCAGCGGCACCCTTATCCATGCCCAGAGCAATGCAACGCCAAGGACAACGCCCGGCACACCCACCGTCATCGAGCTGAGCAGGTCGAGCGTTTGCCGGCCAGACGCCTTCGAGAACGAAACGATGTAGGCAATCATGCCGCCGAGGATGCAGGCGAGCAGTCCGCCGACGAAGGCAAGGAAAAGGGTATTCTGTGCGGCGCGCAGGAAAAGGCTGCGCGAGAAGATCGAGGTGTAGTTGCCAAGCGTAAAGTTGGTGAACTGCACAGACCAATAGGTTTGAAACGAAGCCGTGACCATCGTTGCCAGCGGCATCAGGGTCGATATGAAGACGAACAGCACCAAACCTGCGAAGGTGACATAGCGCCAGCGTCCCAGACCGATGAGAACGGGCCGGTAGCTTTTCCCGCTTACCGAAATGTAGGTGCGGCGGGCCAGGTAGCGCCGCTGTAGAAGCAGCGCCAGAGCGGTGATGACCACGAACGAAATGGAAATTACCGTCGCATAGCCATAATCCGGTGGGGGATAGGCCACCTTCAGGTAGATTTCAGTCGGGATAAACGGGATTTGCGAGGGCATGCCGAGCACGGCGAGAACCCCGAAATTTTCCATCGACAACACGAAGACGAGCAGGGCTGCTCCAAGGATACTCGGCGTCACCAGCGGTACGGTCACTCGCCGCAGCGTTTGCAGCATGTTCTGCCCGCTGAGGCGGGAAGCCTCCTCCATCGAGGAATCGATCGCCGTCAGGGGAGCGGCGGTGAACAGAAACACGTAGGGCGTCATGTAGAAGCCCAGGACCATCGCAATTCCGCCGAGGCTGTAGATATTCACATGAAGCGGCAGGCCGAGTCCTGCGAATATCCGGTTCAGCAAGCCGACTTCAGGGGCCGCAAGACCACTCCAGGCGACCGCTCCGATGAAAGGCGAGATGAATATCGGCAGGGTAACGAGGACTTCGCAAAACCGCTTGAGCGGGATGTCTGTGCGGGCGATCAGGAACGCAGCGCCAACACCGCAGACCACCGAAATCAGGACCGAACCGGTGCTGACAAGCAGCGTGTTCTTCCAAGCCTGCCAGAACTGACTGCTGGACAACATCCGCGAGAAATTGTCGAGACTGGACTGCTCGGTTGCGGCCGTCGACACGAAGCTGCCCCAGACGAGGCTGAGCATCGGATATACGATCATAACGCACAGGATGGAGATCAAAGCGTAACACAGGAGCGTCTGCCCCGAGATGCGCGACAAGCCCCATCCTGGAGTTCGCGGAGACCCCGATACGTCGACCCGTCCGGCAGAGGTCATGATCGCTCCTCCCTTCCGCAGGCACGGGAAAGCGCTTGCACCAATGTCCGGCAGCTTTCGCGCTCGAGTTCGGCAACGATTGAAACCAGTCGCTCCGCCGCCGCCTCGCCACCAACAGGCGAAACTATGCGACGAAATTTCGTGGCGATCTCTTCGAAGCTCGGTGGCGTACCGGCGTCTCCAACGGGAGAGCGCACCGTTTCTTCAACCCGGGTACCGTCCGCCATTTCGGCAATTACCGAGGCACCGAAACGTGGCATGCCGTCATCCGCGACGAGACTTATCCGCGGCATCAGGGCCCGGATGGATGCATCGCGCAAATCGTCATCATAGATGTCGGCAGTCCAGACATGGCCGCGCGCAAGGACCAGAGCGAGATTGAACTGCATGCTGAGTCGTGCGGCCAGCAATGTTCCAGCCGTCGCGTCATTGTTGTCGCGGGCCACGACCGGATGGCATCGGACGACGATCTTGCGGATATCCTCTGGCCGGATGCCCCGGTCGTGCAGAAGGCGCTCCGTAGCAGCCGAGGCCGCCAGTGTCGAGTTGCAGCCATAGTAGAGGCGGAAACTCGTCTCCTCGATCAGGTGTCTTTCGCCCAGATCGCGCGTGAGGATGTCGAGATCGTAGCTGTCAGAGACGGCACGGAAGAAACCCTTGCTCCCCTCCAGCACGGTCACCGGGCCGGTTAACCCGTGCTCCACCAGTATACACGCCTCGACACCGTTCTGCGCTGCCCGGCCTGCGTGGTAGACCATCGTGAGCGAACCGTCGTGGTGGAATTCGTAAAGTCCTGCGGCCTGCGATCCGGTGACGCCGAAAGCGTTGGCGAGACGATCCGGGGAAAGGCTCAACAGATTGCCCACTGCTGCTGTGGCTCCGAAAGCTCCAACGGTTCCTGTCGTATGAAAGCCCCGCTCGCGATGGCTGGGCGCCATCGCCGTTCCGACACGGGCATTCATCTCATAGCCTGCGACCAGGGCAGCCAGCACGTTGGCGCCACCCCGGTCCAGCCATTCGCCGACGGCAAGTGTCGGCATCACGATGCAGCCAGCGGGATGCGAAGTGGAGGGTTTGTGGATGTCGTTCAGCCCGACACTGTATAGGGTCATCGCGTTGGCATACGCGGCATTGCGTACGCTTGAACGAAAATCGCCCCCGAAGATGGTGCAATGGGGGTTTCCACCCAGCAGCTTCACTACCTTGACCGCGTCGCGCCCGACCGTGCCGCGGGTGCCCAGCACAAGGCACGACAATCCGTCCAGCAGTACACAGCGCGCCCGCTCGATGACCGGGGCGGGAATGTCTTCAAACCTCAATCCCGCCAGGTATTGCGCCAGCCTGAATGTACTTCCCAAACCCTCCGTTTTCATCAGTAGCCCCAGGCCTTGCGTACGGCCTCCTGGACTTCGCGCTGCCTGGCGATCATGTCGTCGATTGGCGTTTCAAGGATATTGATCTCGTTGAGCGGGACCATGCCTTCCTTGGTGGGCACATCGGGACGCATCGAATAGGAATACTGCGAATTGTAGATTTCCTGTCCCTCGGCCGAGGCCAGAAAATCGATGAAAACCTTCGCGGCATTCGGGTGCGGCGCCTTGTCGACAATACCGACCGGGCTCCAGATCATGGGCGCGCCATCGGCAGGGAAGAGGGCCTTGATGGGAGCTCCCTTTTCGAGGATGGCTTCGTCTGTCATGTAGTTGAGGCTGACACCGGTGGAGAGTTCTCCACTGATGATCCGGTCGTTGATCGGGCCGTGGCCAGGGAACAACTTCGGATCGTTCGCAGCCATTTCCGCAAAGAATTCGGGACCATAGAGCTTCCACACCGTGTATTGCCAGGTGTAGGCGCCTCCGGCAAGCCGGACATCCATGATCCCGACCTTGGCCTTGAACTCCGGCTTCGCCAGATCGCGCAGCGTCTGCGGGGCTTCACCTTCAGCGACACGCGCAGGATTGTAAGCGATATTCAGGAAGTGGCCACGGGCGACAAACCAGTTCTTGTCGGGGTCGACATACTGGGGATCGTAGGCAGCATATTCCAGTGAATCGTACGGCGCCAGACGCCCGGCATCCTTGAGTTCGGTGATCGTCGCGACGTCCGAAACGTGGATGAGGTCACCATTGACGCGGTTCGCATCTTGCTCGGCAATCAGCCGTTCATAGACTTGCGAGGAGCCGGCGCGATAATATTCGGCCTTGATGCCCGGATACTTGGCGCTGAACGCTTGGGCCAGTTGATCGAGCAGTTCCGAAGGCGACGAACTGTAAAAGACGACCGATCCTTCCTGCTGTGCAGCTTGCAGCGTCGCCTCGTCCACGGCCAGAGCGGGCCTTGTCGAAAGAATTCCTGTCAATGCTGCCGCGGCCGCCAAAAGGACGAACCGGGTTCCTGTCTTTATTTTTTGATTGCACATGGTCTCTTCTCCTCCGAAACAACGTTGGATTGCACTAGCTCACTTCTTCATCGGCTCCAGCTTGATTATCAGATTGAAATGATCATCGATCGTCAGAGTCGTTTCCGGTGGGATTACAGTGGTCGACTCGTCTTCCTCGATCAGCAGCGGCCCCCGCAATTGGGTTCCCGGCAGCAGCGTGCTGCGCGGTATGGCGGGAGTCGCAACCCAACCTCCGGCCCCAGCGAAGTAGGCTAGCCTTTCACCAGCGGCTGGTGTCGAGGCGCGGGCGACGGCGGGTGCAGTGGTGAGTGACGGCTTCGGTCCGATGGCTTGAATCTGCCAATTCAGGGCCTCGACGCCGACACGGTGATTGGCACGGCCGTAGACTCGCTCGAATGAGTCCGAGAATGCCTTTGCGAGTTCCGACATCGCCCGGTCGTCCAGCGGTGCATCCGGGACCGGGATCTTCATCTCGGAACTTTGTCCACGGTAGCGCAGGGAGGCAAACCGGCGAAGCCGCATATCCGTCTCCGCGACACCTGCTTTCCTCAAGAAGTCGCGGCCTTTCTTTTCCAGCCGGTCAAGCAACGCGTTGATCGCCGCACAATCGGCGCCGTTGAGCGCGACCGGATGGCCCTGCACCAGTGTGATCGACAGAGGCGCGGCAAGGAAGCCAAAGGCCGAGGCAACGCCAGCCGCATAAGGGATGATGACTTCGGATATTCCCAACTTTCTCGCCAGCCCGCAGGCGTGCAGCGGACCGGCGCCGCCGAAGGCCAACAGGGCGAATTTGCGTGGGTCCACACCACGTTCGAGGAGGTGGAGCTGCGCGGCCTGAGCCATGTCCTCGGTCACGATCTCGTGGATGCCCCAAGCCACGCGTTCCTCCGTGAGGCCCGATGCCTGAGCGACAGGCGTGACAGCAGCGGCGGCCGCTTCAGCATCTAGCCGCATCCGTCCACCCAGGAAGTAGTCGGGATTCAGATAGCCCAGCAGCAAGTTGGCGTCGGTAACGGTGGGGGCTGTGCCGCCCCGACCGTAGCAGGCAGGTCCCGGTTGCGCTCCGGCGCTGTGCGGGCCAACCTTGAGGAGCCCCATCTCGTTCAGTGCTGCAATGCCGCCGCCGCCGGAGCCGATTTCCAGCATCTCCACCACGGGAATACGAATCGGGATGCCGCTACCGCGCTTGAACCGATACCGGCGCGCTGTCTCCAACTCGTCGGCCGTCATGATTTCACCGTCAGAGATGAACATGATCTTTGCCGTTGTCCCGCCCATGTCGAAAGCGACGAGGTTCGGCCGACCCAGCAGGTCGCTATAGTAGCGCGCCGTCGTCGCGCCGCCCGCCGGCCCCGATTCCATCAAGCGAATTGGAAAGGCGGCAGCCGTTTCGACCGTGGTGAGCCCGGCGTCGGACAGCATGAGATAGAGATCGTGGCCATAGCCCAGTTGCGACAGGTCCTCGGCCATCCGAGATAAATACCTTTGCATGATCGGCTGTGTGTAGGCATTGGCGACGGTCGTGGAAGTCCGTTCGTACTCGCGAATGTCGGGCGAGACTTCCGAGGACAGGCTCACCGCGACATCGGGCGCCCTGGCGCGGATCATTTCACGCACCCGCTCTTCATGCACACCATTGCGATAGGCATGCAGGAAGGACACGGCGATGGCCTCGACGCCTTGAGCCACCATGCGATCGACTGCGGCCTCCGCATCCCGATCATCCAACTCAATGACGGCCCGGCCGGTAAAATCCATCCTCTCGGCAATTTCTCCAACACGGCTGCGGGGAACCAGCGGCGCGGGCACTTCGATAAACAGGTCGTCAATGTCGAACCGCTTTCCGCGCCGCATCTCGAGCATGTCGCGGAAGCCGCGCGTGGTCAGCAAACCGGTGCGCGCACCCTTCTGTTCAATCAGGGCGTTTATGACCAAGGTGGTCCCGTGAATCACGTGCCGCAGGGCATGGGCGTCGATTCCCGTATCATCCAGGAGACGCCGCACTCCCTTGATCGCCCCTTCGGAGGGATTGTCGGGCGTGGTCAAAATCTTTCCCAGCAGGCGGCTGCCCGTCTCTACATTGACCAGGACCAGGTCGGTAAAGGTTCCGCCGATATCTATACCCAGACGATACATGTCACGCCTTCTCAGGATAGGTTGCCTGGGCACGGAGTGGTGCGCGAAGCTGACGGGTGGATACATCGTCCACCGAGCCATCCGGTCGGAAAGCGACCCCATAGCAATCCGCCGCCACCTCGGGGCTGACCCATCCATGGGCAACATCGGACACAACCTCGGCTACTGGCCGGGCGAGAGGGTCGCCCATGCCGCCGCCGCCGGACAGCCCAATTTCAAGCTGGTCGCCGCGCACCAGGCGCACCTGTGTCTTGCCCGGCAACATCTTCTCCCCGAGTCGGTTGTAGCCCCGGCCACCCTCGCCGCCGCCGGCATAACCGATGGCAGGGGTATGAACCTTGATATTCTGCACCAGCACATTGAGCGGCCGGTCGCTTTCACAGCGCAGCCCGATCCTCTGCCCCAGCCCGCCACGGTATCGCCCAACTCCACCGGAGTCGGAGATCAGCGCCTTGTGGGTCACGGTCAGCGGCAAGGCGTTTTCAAGCATCTCGACCGGAGTTTCCGCCCCGGCAGCAGGGAACGACATGCACGAGATGCCGTCCTTGTTGGCCCGCGCGCCCAGTCCGCCCATGAAGTGCGGCGTTTCCGCGATGCTGCGGCCCTGCGCATCCACACCGAAGCAACGGATCACGCATTTGATGCCGGATTCGGCGATAACCCTATCCGGCGCGACCTCTGCCAGTGCGCCGAATATGGCGGCAGGAATGAAGTTTCCCGTCGCCGATTTCATGCGGACCGGGGCGGGACGCCTGGCGTTCAGGAATGATCCCTGGGGCGCCTTGACGATCACCGGCTTGAGGAGGCCGGCATTGTAGGGGATATGCGGCGCTACGATGCAGCGGATCGAATAGGCGGTCCAGGCTTGCGTATAGGCTTCGGTGCAATTGATTCCGACGGCGCTTTGCGGCCCCGTTCCATCGAAATCGACAGTGACCGAGCCGTCGTCATGGCGCGAAATGCTGACTGAGATCGACAGCGGGTCGTCGGTTTCCAGCCCATCCAGCATGATCCGGTTGCGGAAGGTGCCCGGCTGGATCAGCGTCTTCAGCCCCTCACGCATGGCGCGCTCCGAGCGGGCGATGATCTCTTCGGCGATAGGTTGCAGGTCATCCAGCCCGTTTTCTTCCAGAAATGCACTGATGCGTCGCTGGTCGAGCTCGAGTGAGGATATGAAGGCGCGGATGTCGCCTTCCAACTGATCCGGGACACGGACATTGGCGCGGATCAGGGCCCATACCTCGGGCACGTCATGACCGCGACGCAGGAGATGGATCACCGGGAGGTTGAGCCCCTCTTCGAACACTTCGTGCACATCGCTCGACAGGCTTCCGCCGATGTCGGGAACATGCGCCATGGTCTCACCAAAACCGACGAGCCGTCCGCGATGGAACAGGGGTCGAATGACCGAGATGTCATAAAGGTGGCCGCAGCAAAGCCAGGGGTCGTTAGTAATGAAGACATCGCCCTCGTGGATGTCGTCGGCGCCGTATTGCGCGAGGATTTCGACGACGGTTCGGGGCGAAGGCGCCAGTTTGCTGGATACGCCTGTATCTTGCGCGATCATGCGCCCTTTGCGATCATAGAGCAGGCAGCCGAAATCGCCGCCCTCGCTGACGATCTTCGAAAACGAGGTCTTGACGATCATCAGGGCAGCTTCCGAAAGGAAGGAGATCAGTTGCTGCCACTGAATCTCGATGTCGACGGCATCCATTGCCCTGCCCATCGCCTATACCTTCTGCTTGTCCATTCTGCTGCGGGTATAGTTGAGTGGGGGAGGCTATATATCAATAGAATTGATCGCATACATCTATGCTCTTAAGACATAGAAAAGCCTGAGGCAAAAGAACGAAAGGCGCCGGCCGTCGGCTCAACGCCCTTGCGGTCATCTGGACCGATCAGGCGGCAACATGAAGCGGCCGCATCATCGTGACAGGTCCGGCCGGACCTGAAATGGTTTTATGCCGCCTGGGAGGAGACTGCTGCCGATACCCCTGCGGGGCACCCCTACACAGCGCCCGCCATGGGCCCCGTGCCGCCCGGATAGTTGAAGTAAAACAATCCACCCACGAGTTCGCCCGCAGCAAACAGCCCGTCGATAGGAACCAGATCCACATCGAGCACCTGCGCCTAGTCACCTGAATCCGAAGTTCGGTTCATTGTTTTCTGGCAGAAGCGTTTGACGGCGGCGAGGATTTCGTCGGCAGATTTGACCCATTTGTAGGGCTTGGGGTTTTCATTGTGTGCCTTGATGAAGGCGACGATATCGGCTTCGAGTTCTGCGGTTGATCGATGGACGCCGCGTTGTAATTGCTTACGCGTGAGCGCTGCAAACCACCACTCAACCCGATTGATCCAGGACGCCGATGTCGGCGTGAAGTGAACATGCCAATGCGGGCGGCGCGCCAGACAAGCCTTGATCTTCGGCGTTTTGTGGGTGGCATAGTTGTCCACCACGAGATGGATATCCGGTCCCTTGGGCATCACGGCATCAATCCGCTTGAGGAAATCGAGAAACCCGGTTGCCCGGTGGCGCTTGTAACATTTGCCGATCACCGCGCCGGTGGCAACGTCGAGCGCCGCGAACAGCGAGGTCGTACCGTGACGATGTAGGTATGTGTTCTTCGCTCAGGCACACCCGGCACCATGGGCAAGACGGGCTGCTCGCGATCCAGTGCCTGAATTTGCGATTTCTCGTCCACGCATAGCACGACCGCCCGGGTCGGCGGCGACATGTAAAGGCCGACAATGTCCTGCATCTTGTCGACGAACAGAGGATCGGCCGACAGCTTGAACGTTTCCGACCGATGCGGTTGCAGCCCAAACGCGGCCCATATCCGACGGATGGTGGTGTGAGAAAGCCCGGTCGCACTTGCCATGGAGCGGATCGACCAACGGGTGGCATCCTTCGGGGTGCTGTTCACAGTGCACTCGATGACCTGAGCGACCTGCATATCCGACACCGTGCGTGGACGACCTTCACGATACTCGTCGGTCAGCCCTTCAATGCCGTTCTGAACGAAACGCCGCCGCCATTTGCCAACCGTGTGCTCGTGGACACCGAGGCGTTCCGCAACTTCCTTGCTTTGCAATCCTTCGGCGCACAGCAGGACCATCCGGCATCGATCCGAAAGTGAACGCGGCGCCTTGTGCCGCCGAACCCGCGCTTCGAGAAAAGACCGGTCCTCGCCCCTCAATACGACCAAATCCGCCTGTCGCCCGCCATCACCGATGTCCCCCGTCTCTCCGGCACGGGAATATACAATGATGCTTATTTCAGTTCCAGGTGACTAGCGCATCGTGTCGCGCATCTGATCCTTCAGGCACCGATCCGCGCAGGATTCTGCTGATGACGTTTCTCGCCGGGCCGCAGGCGAAACGGGTCGGCGCGTCGAGCGCATCTGTGCGAAGATGCTCGACGAGAAAGCAGATGTGCTGACCGACGCTCTTGCCTGATGCGTCACCTTCCACGGGATCGGCGAACCGCTGTTGCGTGGATATGGGACCGAGCTCTGAAACACACCCGATCACAGTTCGGAGGGCCTAGTCCATGAATTAAGGGATTCCAGCGCCACTATTTGAAAGCGAAGCGACGACCAGTAGTCGACCTCAATTTCGCAAGAGGGTACGGCTGGCTTGCCAGGTGAACTCGGGTGGATCAATCCCAATCACACAACTCCCCTCTTTCATCATAAACGATAGCTGTCGTGCATGTTGCTTTCGATCGAAGATCTGCAGAAATCCTATCCTGGGCCGGGAGGTCCGGTTGCTGTCCTGCGCGGCGTGACGCTTTCGCTCGATGCCGGCGAGACGCTGGCGCTGACTGGCGAATCCGGCTCGGGCAAGAGCACGTTGCTGCATCTGGTGGCAGGGCTGGATGCGGCCAATGGCGGGCGCGTCCTGCTCGACGGGCAGGAGGTCACCGCGCTCGAAGCTCAGTACGGGGATCGCGGCGAAGCTTCTTGCGCTGGTTCGAACGATGCTGGCGTGTAAGGATGCAGGCCCGGCGCTCGCTGTAGCCGTGACACGCCGTCACGTAGGCAACAACCTGTTTCATAAGCGCTGGCTGGGAATTTTTTGACAGCACATCCTGCAGCACTGCCTTGTCCCGGCTCAGCTCCGCGACAAGCTTCTTGAGTCAGGCGTTCTCCTCAACGACCTGCTTCAGCTCTCGCACCTCAAGCCCGCTGTACTGCTTCTTCCAGCGGTGGAACGTCATCTCCGATATTCCGACCTGACGGATCAAATCCGCTACCGGCAGGCCAAGCTCAGCCTGCTTCAACACCGCCACGATCTGCTCGACCGAAAACAGCTTCTTCATAGCGAAATCTCCTTTCAACCAAGAGGAAAATCTGCCGTGAAACTAACATCAATCCCGGACCACTTTACCCATGTCACCTCACCGCGCGACTTCAGCATCGCCTTGCTTTTAACTATCCACCTTGCGGAAAACGGCCAACCTGGCCGACGGCAGAGCGATATTGATGCGGGAGCCGGGGCTTATGGCGAGCAGGTCCCATGCATTTCGGGTAATTTCAGCTTCGAGCGTCTGCCTGAGCGCCTGGCAGTGCAGCCGTAGCCGGTAGTAATTCCCGCGAAACGACACCGATTCGACCAGCGCTTCCAGCTTGCCATTCCTGTCGCCAGTCACCAGTTCCACGACGATGTCGGCCGGCCGTATGCAAAGGTTCACTTCGCGTCCGGGAGGCTGATTGTTCATCTTCGCGACAGCGAAAGTCGTTCCCCCGGCCGAGACGGTGTTGCCGCCAGCAGTTGTCGCCGGGATATAATTCATGTCGCCGAGGAAACCTGCCACGAATGGCGATGCGGGGTGTGAAAACACTTCTTCCGGCGTGCCGACCTGTTCAATTACGCCCTGATTCATGACGACGATGCGATCGGCAGTGGCCAACGCCTCGTCCTGATCATGCGTGACCATGATGGTGGTGACGCCGAGGCTGCGCTGCAACTGTCTCAGCTGATCGCGTAAATGCAGCCGTACCTTGGCGTCCAGCGCGCTGAGCGGCTCGTCCAGCAGCAGAAGGCCGGGCGACGGCGCCAGCGCGCGAGCCAGCGCTACGCGCTGTTGCTGGCCGCCGGAAAGCTCGGCAGGATATTTCGTGGCCTGGCTTTCCAATCCGACCATGGCCAGCAACTCCGTGGTGCGTGCCCTGCGCTGCTCTTTCGACAGGCCTCCACGATGCAGGCCATAGCCGACATTGCGCTCGACCGTGAGGTTGGGAAACAGCGCATAAGACTGAAACACGATGCCGAAATCACGCCGGTCCACGGACAGGCGGGAAATATCGCGCCCGCGCTGGTGGACCGTGCCCTGATCCTGCGGGTCGAGGCCGGCAATAGCGCGCAGCAAGGTGGTCTTGCCACAGCCCGAAGGCCCGAGAAAGCAGACGAATTCACCCGGCTCGATATCCAGATCGATAGACTTTAGGGCAATGAAGCGCCCGAAGGATTTCGACAGGCCCCGGATCCGTAATGCGGGAGCCTCTCCGTTCTTGCCGTCAGGCAATGGCGGGGATGCGTTTGCGAGGGGTTCAGGCACGTTCAGCATGGGCCCAGCCTTTCGTTTCGGGGCGCCCGAGAAGCGCAAGCGTCCCCGGAAGGAGCTTTGCGTCACCGACCGCCACGAAGCGGTCGCCCGAGTGCAGCGTCAACGGTGCGCCATTCCAGTCCCGCATGGCGCCGCCCGCCCCTTCGATGACGGGGACGGCGGCAAGATAGTCGACAATACCGTAGCGGGCGGCGATCATTATGTCGGCATGGCCGCTGGCCACCAGTCCATAGGCCTGCGTGCCGGCATCGTAGATCGTGAAGCGGGAGGCTGCCGCCACACTGGAAAACGGGCCGGCCGCATCGCCGTCGAGATATTCCGGGGAGGTGGCGAGCAGAATGGCGTCCGCTGCCGACCGACATTTGCGCGTACAGGCGACCTCGCCATTGAGCAGGGTTGCATGACCCTTCGCTCCCACCCAGCGCTCTTGGGTGATCGGAATGTCAACCACGCCGAGCACCGGGGCTGCTCCGACCGTCAACGCGATGAGCGTACCGAACACCGGCCTTCCGGCGATGAAGGAGCGCGTGCCGTCAATCGGATCGACCACCCATACGCATTCAGCCGAAACGGCGCTCGAGGGATGTTCCTCGCCGATCACGCCATGGTCAGGATAACGCTCGGCGATCATGCCGCGGATCAGGCTCTCGACTTCAAGGTCGGTGGCCGTCACCGGTGTGTTGTCGGGCTTCATCTCGATATCGGCATTGCAGCGGAACCGGCTTCGGATAAGCGCGCGGCTGGCGTCGGCAAGCTCTTCGGCAAAGCGGATGAATTCCAATGGCGTGGTTGTTATTGACGAACTCGTCATAGCTGATCCTTGGACTGGGCCCGTCGCCGGAAGCGGGCCGGTGGTTTCTGTGCTAGCTTTCCCTGCCGCGCCAGGCCTGCGACCGTCGCAACAAGCCATGCATGAGCAGCCACTGAAGGCCGACCACCGTGGACGACGTCGCCACGATCAGCACGCTCATCGCCGCCGCCGGCCCCAACATGGCGTTGTCGTTGAGCAGGACCACGCTGACGGTCGCGACCTTGGTGTTTGCGGAATAGAGGAAGACCAGCGCCGAGATCGTCGTCATGGAATTCATGAAAAGATAACCGGCGATGCGCAGGATTGTAGGCAGGCAAACCGGCAGGATCACCCGGCCGAAAGTGGCGAAGCGCGACACCTTGAGCGAGGAACCGACCGCTTCCAGCCCGGGATCGAGCTGTTTGAGCGCGGTCAGAGCCGTCAGATGCGGCACCGTGTAGAGATGGACCACCGTGCTCAGTATTAGGATCGTCATTGTGCCGTAAATGCCGCCCAGCGGATTGGACGGGCTGTTGAAGAAGAAGATGTAGGACAGGCCGAGCACCATGCCGGGCATGGCGAGTGGGATCATGCAGAAGAAATTGATCGCCCCGCGCAGCCATGACGCCCCCGGCACCCGCTCAAGCAGGTAAGCTCCGAAGAACACCACGGCCGTTCCGAAGACCGCCACCCCGGCGGAGAGGCGCAGGCTGTTGCGATAGGCGCCCCAGCCGCTCGGCTCATGCTCGGCGAAATTATAGCTGGCAAGCGACAGATCGAGATTGTAAGGCCACAGCTTGAACAGAGAGCCCAGCACCGCCATCACCAGCACACTCAGGATCGCCAGCGCCACCACCGCGCAGAAAGCGAAGCAGGCCAGATCGCGCCCCCGGCTTTTTGCAGGCACATAAACAACGGCGCGTCCGTCGATGCCGTTGGCGCGGCCCCGCTGGAGCAATTGCCCGCCAAGAAAGGCGATGGCGGCCGGGATGAACAGCAGCATGCCGACGACGGCTCCCATCTGGAAATCAAAACCGCCGATCACTTTCTGGTAGAGGTCGGTGGCGAGAACAGGATAGGAGCCGCCTACCACCACCGGCACGCCGAAATCGGTGAACACCTTGGTGAAGGTCGCAAAG
The DNA here is from genome assembly GCF_040545755.1 of Aquamicrobium ahrensii. NCBI lineage: Bacteria > Pseudomonadati > Pseudomonadota > Alphaproteobacteria > Hyphomicrobiales > Phyllobacteriaceae > Aquamicrobium > Aquamicrobium ahrensii. The sequence goes on along the minus strand of NZ_JBEPMN010000018.1, from coordinate 45,977 downwards.
AAGGCCGCCCCGAGGCCGAAGCGCATAGCAGGCAGCGTTACGGTGAAGAAAACGCGCAGCCGCCCCGCCTGCAGCGCCGTTGCCGCCTCGTAGAGCCTTCGGTCGATGGTCAGCAGCGAGGTCAGCACGATCAGCAGCGCGACAGGGAAAGTAAAGAACACCTCGCCCATGACGATTCCGATCGGGCCGTAGAGGCTGTGGCCCATCAGGGCGCCACGAAAGAAACCCTGATTGCCGAACAGATAGATCAGCGCGATGCCCGGCAATAGCGAGGGCGTGAGCAACGGCACGAGCGCCACCGCGCGAAAGAAGGTTCGGCCCGGCATCCGCGAATGGGTCAGCGCGAAAGCGTAGGCGCCTGCAAACGCCAGCGTCAGCAGCGTCGACAAAAGCGAAATCCGCAGACTGTTCCAGAAGACGACCGAAACGCTCGGTTCCTGGAAATAGCTGACGAAATTCTGCAAGCCTACGAAGTTGCCATTTACGTCCTGCACCCCCTTCGACAGCAGCGTATAGACCGGCAGCAGCAGCCCGACGACCAGGAACAGGCCGAGTGCGACCAGGCAGAGCCGGAGAAGAATATCTTCGCGGCTGAAACCGATACGGATTTTGCGCGCCGATACCGGCGCGGCTAAAATCTGATTGACCATCTGCCTGTCGCCTTTCGCCATGTCAGGAAGGATCGGCTTGCACAAGACCGGCCGGCCACCATCACTTAGGGTCAAGAATCAAGGACTATTTTGGCTCGTCCTTGGCCCCATAGCGCTTCTGCCACTCGGCCAATATGCGGTCCCTGTTGGCGGCCACCCAGTAGAAGTCCATGTCCACCAGCGCTTTTTCCTCGCCTTCGGGATAGTTTGGCACAGGCGTGGAGACGCCTTCACGAGCCACCAGCGCATAGTATTTGTTGTGGATCTGATTGCCCTCCTGGCTGACGGCGAAATCGGCGAGCCTTTTGGCTGCCTCGGGTTGGCCGGCGCCGGCGATGATGGCCACCCCTTCGACCTCGGAGCCGACACCTTCTTCCGGAATGACGACGCTGAGCGGCGCCCCGTCATTGATCGCCTTCACTCCCGGCGCTGGATAGGCGATGCCGATCACAGCCTCGCCGGCGGCCGCCATGCGGCAGGGCTTGGAGCCGGAATGGACATATTGCGCGATGTTCTCATGCAGTCCGTCCATATAGGTCCAGGCCTCGTCTTCGCCGAAGATTTTCATCCAGCCGACAATCGCAAGCAGGCCGGTGGCGGAGGAATTGGGATTGGGCATGGTGATCATGCCCTTGTATTCGGGCTTGATCAGGTCCTTCCAGCTTGTGGGTTCCTCGACGTTGTGGTTGACGCCCTCGATGGTGTTAAAACAGACTGCCGATGCCCAGGCATCGGTGCCCACCCAATGCGGCACTTCACTTTTCCGATCGTAGAAGCGTTCCTTGATCTGGTCGAGACCGTCAGGAGCATAGGGCATCAACATCCCCTTTTCCTCAAGCATCACCAGTCCGGGCACCGAGGCGCCAAGAATGATGTCGGCGCGGGGGTTCTCCTTCTCAGCCAGCAGGCGCGCAATGATCGGACCGTTGGAATCCAGCAGCTGGTTGATCTTCAGGTCCGGCTCGCGCTCCTGAAATGCGGCGATCAGCTCCGCGAAGTGTTCCTTGGCCATGGCGCTGTAGACCGTCAGCTCCTCGGCCTGGGCAGAAATTTGGCTGGCGGCGAACGAACCGGACACCAGCAAGGCCGCGCACAAACGCCTCACAGAGGTGGGAATTCTGAAATTATTCATTAGTCGCTCCCCTTTTTCTTGAACTCTTTGAGGGGAGTATCGGAACGCAAACCCATAAAGTCAAAGAGCAATATTTACGTAACTCATACATAAATACTATGATGTCGATGGGAGAGAGGCGTCAGCATGCGCAAGGCATCAAGGTCGGATACAATCAGCCCGCGGCAGATCGAGGCTTTCAAGACGATCGTGGAAACTGCCTCGGTCACAGCCGCGGCATCGAGCATGCATGTCTCGCAACCGAGCGTCAGCCGCCTGCTGCGAAGCTTGGAAGAGAGCATCGGTTTCGACCTGTTCGAGCGCCGGAAGGGCCGCCTGCTGCCTACGCCCGAGGCCATGCTGTTCTACGATGAGATCCAGAAGTATTTCCGCAACATGCAACGGCTGGCGCATACCGCAGCCGATATCCGCGCACTGGCGCACGGTCAGTTGCGGCTGGGTTCATTCATCGCGCTTTCCATCGCTGTCACACCCGCGGTGATCAAGGCGTTCAACGCGGCCCATCCGCAGATGCATGTCTCCTGCACCACGGCCCAGTCCCGGCAGATCGTCGATCTGGTCGCCTCCCGCTTCGCGGATTTCGGAATTGTCGATCCGATCGCGGTCACCAGCGCCATGCGCATTGAACGGCGCTGGCAGTTCCGATGCGTTTGCGCCATTCCCGCCGGGCATGCGCTGGCGAAGAGCGACACCGTCACGACAGCCAGCCTCGCGCGCGAGAATGTGATCGGACTGGAGCGCGAGTTCCTGACCCGCTACAAGTCTGGCGTCGAACTCTACGAGGCGATCACCGGCAACCTGCGTATCCAGGTCCACCAGTCCATCACCGCCTGCGCACTGGTGGCCGAGGGAATCGGGGTGGCGATCATCGATCCTTTCACCGCCATGCACTGCGAACCGCGCGGGATCGCGGTGCGGCCGCTGGAAGTCACCATCCCGTTCGAGATGTGCATAGTTTCCTCCCCCGAAGCGCCGCTCTCTGTAGCTGCACGGGAGTTCCTCGGGATTTTTGACCAGGAACTCGACCGGGTCTGTCAGGCCATGCCCTATATCGAATGCTGCTCTTAAAACCGTTCCCGTAACCGGCTATTTCTTCCCTGTGACAGAAACCGCAGGCCTGCTCCCAAGACGCTGGAAGGGCGCTGCCCGACACTATGTCGGCAATCTCGTTTGAAGCGCCACGAGGTCCGCTCTCTCGGACCGCGCATCCGAACCAGAGCCGTTGTGCGCCGCCATTAAGTAACCCTTTCGAAAAGGGTTCCGGTTACGCCAAAACTCTTACCCCCATCGTTTTCCCGTTCCCTGTCTGACTTGAAAAAACCTCGCATTTCCTGATAATTAACGGAAGCCTATAAAAGAACAGCGCGTGTGGACAGTAACCGCGGGGACAGCTTCAAGACATTGCGTCCGAGGCCGCCATTTTTGATGAACTGACATATCACCTCCCGGGTCGGACGGCCTTTCCGTGGCTGAATGTCGGGAGCGGCGAACGTTGCGAGGGAAAACTGTTCTCCTTTTTCCTTTCCCCTATGTTAGCCTTGGACTGAAGCTCAAGGAGAATTGATATTGCCCGTTTGCGGAATGCGACTGTCGGCGGCACTTCTGGTGGTGACGGCAATGAGCACAGCGGTTTCAGGTGAAGTGTTCGACGACAACACCATTCAGCGAATTGTTGGTTCTGAAATCAGGGAAGATGAGGTGGCTGCCGCCGCCGATGAGGATCAGGTGGTCCTGGCAATCGAAAACACGGCTGAGAACGTCAGCAAGGTACGTAAGACCACCAGTGTCGAGCAGGTGGATATCGTGTTTCTTAGCGACGCCGCCCCATCAGAAGGCGGCCCGCCTCGCAAGCTCGCCAAAGCACTCGAAACGCACAAGACCGAAATCACCCGGCTGCAACTGGAGATCGAAGGCAACGCCCTTCTCTTCCACGCCATAAATTCTCGACGTCTTCTGCTCAGAGACCTGCTGGCCATGGAGTTCCGGCCATCCGGCAGGGTCGTCATCTATGCCGCCGCCAAGCCGCCCGGCTGAATATATGATTGCCTGACGACTACCTTTCTCAAGCGTTGCCCGTACAAATTCCGCCATCCTCACTACAGAGCAGGGCAGGATGCGGCGCCTTTGTCCGGCCGTCCCTCAAGCCGCGCATTGTGGTACGGTGGATGCCGACCCGATATGCATGCAACAACATCACGTGTTAATTCCCTGCACAGAAGAATTATGGCTGCCTCTTCCCTTGAAATTCTCAAATCCATCTACGGCTATGACGCTTTCCGGGGTCCGCAAGCGCGGATCGTGGAGCACGTCATTGAGGGCAACAATGCCTTTGTGCTGATGCCGACAGGCGGCGGCAAGTCGCTGTGCTATCAGATCCCCGCACTCGCCCGGCCGGGCCTGGGGCTCGTCGTTTCGCCGTTGCTGGCGCTGATGGCCGATCAGGTGGCGGCGTTGCGACAGGCCGGCGTCCGGGCGACCGCGCTCAATTCCGATCTTCCTCCGGATGAGAGGCGGGACCTGTGGCAGGCAGTCAGGAGCGGCGGGCTTGACCTACTCTATGTCGCGCCTGAAACGCTGCTGCGGACCGACGTTCTCGACCGGCTCGACGGGATAAAGCTGTCGCTGATTGCCATTGATGAGGCGCATTGCCTCTCGCAATGGGGCCATGATTTCCGTCCTTCCTATCGCCAGCTGGATACGGTCGTAGATCGCTTTGCCGACACGCCGCGCATGGCGCTGACCGCGACGGCGGACGAACCGACGCGTGCCGAAATCCTGATGCACCTGAATATCGCAGAGAACGACGCCTTCATTGCCGGCTTCGACCGGCCCAACATCCGCTACGCCATTGAGGAAAAAGACAATCCGCGCGCGCAACTCAAGGATTTCCTCCGCCGCCATGAGGGTGAAAGCGGGATTGTCTACTGTCTGTCTAAACGCAAGACTGAGGAGACCGCCGTATGGCTGCGTGATCAGGGGTACGATGCGCTGGCTTATCATGCCGGCATGGACAAGGCCACGCGCGAAGCCAACCAGATGCACTTCCAGCATGGCGAGGCGGTCGTGATGGCGGCCACCATCGCCTTCGGCATGGGCATCGACAAGCCGGACGTGCGCTTCGTCGCCCATATCGACCTGCCATCCAGCATCGAAGCCTATTATCAGGAAACAGGTCGTGCCGGGCGCGATGGCCTGCCGTCGGATACGCTCATGCTATACGGCCATGACGACATCGCTCTCCGCAGCCGTTTCATCGAGGAATCCGATGCGCCCGAGCCGCGCAAGCGCATGGAGCGCCAGAAGCTCGATGCACTGCTGGGTCTGGCCGAAACGGCGGGCTGCCGACGGCAGGTGCTATTGTCCTATTTCGGCGACCAGTGCGAGCCTTGCGGAAATTGCGACACCTGCGCAGAGCCCCCCATCCTATTTGACGGCGCGATAGCCGCGCAGAAAGCGCTTTCCTGCATCTATCGCACCGGTGAGCGCTTCGGACAGGCTTATATCGCCGATGTGCTGCTTGGCGTTGAAAATGAGCGCATCGCGGGGTTCGGGCATGATCGCATATCGACATTCGGCATCGGCAAGGAGCATGACAACCGCACATGGCGGGCAATTCTGCGCCAGTTGATCGCGCTGCGTCTCATCAATGTCGACCTGGCCGGCCATGGCGGCCTGTCGATCGCACCTGCAGGCCGCGAATTTCTGCGTGACAAGCCCGCACTGATGCTGCGCGCGCCAAGGCCGCCACGCGCGCGTCGCGGCCGGGTTGCCCGCAGCGGCGCGGAGTCCGCCATAGCTGAGGCGGATCGTGCCCTGTTCAGGGCTTTGCGGCAAAAAAGATTAGAGATCGCGCGAGCACAGAATATACCGCCCTATGTCATTTTCCACGACAAGACGCTGATCCAGCTTGCGGCGGCACGTCCGGCCTCCCGCCTCGAGATGGCGGAAGTGCCGGGTGTCGGCGATGCCAAGCTCGACCGCTACGGCCCGGCTTTCCTGTCGGTCATCGCGGAACACGCCTGAGGGTTGTTATTTTATGCTGATGCGCAAGGCTCCCCCTTCGGGATGTTCGATCTCGAGTGCCTCGAGTCGCTTGGCGGATGGGGTGGTTCACGTCGCTTCGTCAACGGCGGAGTAAAATCAGGCCAATGGGCGACGTAAAAGTCGGCCACTTGTGGCGCAGGCTCGAGACCTCCGGGAGGGCGTGGCCTGAGCGGAGGTCTCAAGCCTGCGTGGCGATTCTCGGAGAGGACTTCAGCCGGCTTTTCGGGCGCGGCTTTGCGCGAGAAACGCTTCTTTCACGCCACGACTGCAGTTCAAATCCTACGATGAGCAGAACGGCTGGCTGCTGGACAAGTGCATCAGCTATGCCCGCGCTCATAAGCATGTCGATCAGACGGAACACACGATCTGGGCGGTGTTCGATGCCGAGCCACCACGACGAGCCTTCACCCGGCTGAGACGATGCCGTCAGCGACCATAGGTTGGAACTGGTGCTGGCGTTCAACGCCGGCATGTGTCAGTCCGATTTCTCGCCCCTTGGGCTTTACGTCGAGGATGGGGAGGCATTGCGGCCGGCGGACACCACCAGCATGAACAGGCAGCCACGCCAGATCCCGAATTTCTACAAGAAGCCCAATGGCATCTTCTTCCTTGGCGAAACGGGGGCGGGCGTCCTGCCGACGGATAAATTCCTTGATGCGCAGCCGCTCCTACAGTTTTCGACCCCGTCCGGACCGGTGCTGGTCATCAGGGGTGAGTTGCATCCGGCGCTCATCCGCGGCTCGACCGACCAGAACCACGTAAGAGATCGCTCAGCAAGCGAGAAAGGGTGATGGATCGGCCCCCCGCCTGCGCGCGTCCTCCAGTGCTCGCACAATGCGTTCGCGGCGATCTCTGCCCTTTTCGTCGGACTGCGAGGCCACGAAAGTGGACAGGACAAACACGTTGGAACTGGAGATCTGGAGCATCACGCCCTTGCACCTTCCGCTTACCGGTCCATCTGGCAATCGCGCCGGCACAATCGAACACACCTTCTGGGGATAGCTGGAAATCCGTCAGACGAATCCCCAGCCGCTTTTGAGTAACGGCAAAGTCGCCAAAGCGGCTTCAACGCTTCCGCAGGCGCAAAGCGCAGCCGACTGGAGAAGGGCCGGCAGGTGCAGCCGCAGCATCGCCGCAGTCACTACGGCAAGGGTTCCCGCGCTGCCAATGATCATCCGGGGAAGGTTTCCGAGGGCCTGGTTCCGGAACCTCCCATAACGGATCGCCAGAAGTTCGCCAGCATTGGTCGCGATCAATCCTCATCGATCCGGCATACTTGATCTTGCGCAAAGACCGGGTTCGCAAGATGAACTGACATGGCGCATGCCATGGTTGAAGATGCTATAGTGACCTTAAAGGTGGCGATATCGTGCGCAGGGATATCCAAAAAGATGCCGTTCCCGTGCTGTGCGCCTCATGCGAGGGGCGCAACAAGGGCATTTGCAGCACGCTGGATTGCGAACAATTCGTCGAACTGGCCAGGACTTCGCGCAAATCCGCTGCCGCAAGCGGGGCCGCCCTTTTGGGCGAAGCTGAACGGATCGACAGATACGCCACTATCCTGTCAGGCGTCGTGAAGCTGACCAAGACGCTGTCGGACGGGCGCCAGCAGATCGTCGGCCTCCAGTTCGCTCCCGACTTCCTGGGCCGGCCGTACCGCTCCGAAAGCACGCTTAACGCCGAAGCCGCCACCGAAGTCGTACTCTGCTCCTTTCCGAAAGACGCCGTCGAACGAATGATGCAGGAATCGCCGGAGTTGGAGCGGCAGCTCTACAGGCAGGCGCTCGACGAACTGGACGAAGCGCGCGAATGGATGGTGATGCTCGGCCGCAAGACGGCGAGCGAGAAGATCGCGAGCCTGTTGGTGATGTTTGCTCGTCATGCTGCGTCATCCGACACGACAGGCCGTAATTCCGCACGCTTCGACCTGCCGCTATCCAGGGCCGACATTGCCGATTTCCTCGGGCTTACCATCGAAACGGTCAGTCGCCAGTTGACGCGGTTGCGCAACGACAAGATCATCTGCATCGAGAACAATCGCCTGATCATCGTGCCTGACCTCCGACGCTTGAATGCACGAGCCGGGAATTAAGGCAGCCGGCAGAAAGTTTCTGTTCCGCCTGATGCGGGCGACGAGGCCTGATTTCAAAGGCCGCGACGAACGGGTGCGTGGGGCGATGAAGAGCGCGATCGACAACTCGCAGCCAGAACGGCCGGAACTCCGCCTTGCCGATATGTCGCCGGCCTATTTCGGCTTGGTGATGGCCACGGGCATCATTTCCCTGGCGGCGTTCATGATGCGATACGACGCGCTGGCCTCGGGCCTTTTCTATCTGAATATCGGGCAATATAGCCTGTTATGCGTTCTGTATGGCCTCCGGGCCTGGCGCTACCCGGCGCGGTTTTTCGGTGACATGGTCGCCCATCTGACCGGGCCCGGCTATTTCACGGCAGTCGCCGGCACCGGCATCCTGGCAAGTCAGGTTATGGTGTTGAGCGACGAACTCAGGGTCGGCAAGGCGTTGTGGGGGCTTGCCGTCGTGCTGTGGCTTGGGCTCACCTACACCATCTTCACGGCCTTCACTGTCAGACGCGACAAGCCGACGCTCGACAGGGGCATCAATGGCGGCTGGCTGTTGGCCGTCGTGGCCACTCAGTCGCTATCGGTGTCCAGCGCGCTGCTGGCCGCACGTATCGGCCAGCCTTACAGGCTGGAACTGAACTTTTTCGCTCTGTCCACCTGGCTGTGGGGCGGCATGCTCTACATCTGGATGATGGCGCTGATCTTCTATCGCTACGCCTTCTTCCATTTTTCGCCCGGCGACCTGTCCCCACCCTACTGGATCAACATGGGCGCGATGGCGATCTCCACCCTGGCGGGCTCTCTGCTGATCCTCAACGCGCCGCAGGCCCCCTATCTCGCCTCGCTGCTTCCCTTCCTGAAGGGTTTCACCATCTTCTATTGGGCGACCGGCAGCTGGTGGATTCCGATGTTGCTGCTGCTCGGCGTCTGGCGTCATATCTACAAGCGCTTTCCCCTGCGCTACGATCCGCTCTACTGGGGCGCGGTGTTTCCTCTCGGCATGTACGCCGCCTGCACCTGGCAACTCGATCAGGCCATGGAATTCGGGTTCCTGACCGGATTGACACACGCCTTCTTCTACATCGCGGTCGCCGCCTGGACCGCCACCTTCATCGGCATGCTGTACACGCTGGCGACGTCCTTCATGGCGTTAAGCCGCCGCGCTTCCAACCCCGGTCGCGGGCGTTATTGACTATTGCGATCGGGCTTACCCCTACCCGGCCAGTCGGGAGAACGCAGACTTTGCGGGACTTTCAACCGGCTCATCCATCAAACTATCCGGCGACGCTATCTCCATCAGGCGAGTTCGGTCGGTTATGGTGAAACGCATGCCTTGAACCGTCAGGCAATCGGCCTGCAAGGATTTGATCGAGCGGGAGAGATTTTCCGGCGTCATCCCCAGATATGAAGCCAGATGGCGTTTTTCCACGGGCAGGACGATGCTGTCGGAATCGCCTGCGTGCCGGGAGCGGTACAGGATATAGGCGGCAAGCCGCTCGATGGAATTTCGCAGCTTCAGATTCCTGGTCTGCCGCACGAAACCCCGATAGCCATTGGCCAGCTCGCGCATGGCCGCCATGGCGAAGTCAGGGTCGCGCCGCAGGGCCACACGCACATCGGCAACCGGAATCATGACGATCTTTGCGCATTCGAGCGTACGCGCCGACATCAGGTAAGGCGCGTCGCACACGCAGGCCGCCAGAATGAAGGTGGAGACCGGATGGATAACGCCCATAACCGTGTCTCGCCCGTTCCAGCTTGCATGCAACTCGACCGAGCCCTCGATCACGATATGGAGGAAATCGGCATACTCACCTTGCCTTATCAGCTCCACTTGCTGCGGAAAGCTCTGCGAGCAAGCGATCTGCATCAAGCTATCGAATGTCGGCGTCGTCATCTCGCGAAACAGGGGGAGACGGCGGAGTTCCGGCTTCTCATCGTCCTGCATGGAGCGGCTCTCCTGCGTCAACTCAATTGATATTTATCAATTCCCTAGCAGATGCTTGTCGTTCCTTATAGCCGTTTCAACCGCCTCGCATGCCCGAAAAGTGCGGAAAACAGCAGATTTGGTGAATGAATAACCGACCGCAACCCGAACTTGATTGCGGTTGATCCAGGTCAACGACCGGCTCTCTTCCTGAATGTTTGCTTGGCATGAACTGACATCCAGCCACCGGAATATGACCGGGAGCCAAGCTATGGCAGGCCACATGACCAGCAGCCGTCACGACCAGCAACGTGCGCTTTGGCTCAGCACCATCGCCTTCACCTTATGCTTCGCCGTCTGGACGATCTTTTCTATCATCGGTCTGTCGATCAAGGATGATCTGGGGCTTTCCGAGTTCGAATACGGCGTTCTGATCGCGACCCCGGTGCTGACCGGCTCGATAGTCAGGCTGATCCTTGGCGTCTGGACCGAACGCTATGGCGGGCGGCTGGTGTTTTCAGCGCAGATGATCCTGACCGGGCTTGCGACCTTCGCGATGACCTTCGCCGACAGCTATTTCACCTTCCTTCTGGCCGCGCTTGGCGTCGGCCTTGCCGGCGGCTCCTTCATCATCGGCGTCGCCTATGTCACCAAATGGTATCCGCAGGCGCGGCAAGGAACCGCGCTGGGCGTATTCGGCATGGGAAATGTCGGCGCGGCGGTGACCACGTTCCTTGCGCCGTTCGCGCTGGTCGCCTGGGGGTGGCAAGGGGTCGCCGAGATATGGGCGGCGGTTATCGCCGGCATGGGGGTTCTCTTCTACCTTTTGGCCAAGGACGATCCGGACTTTACCGCCCGGCGCGCGCAAGGGGTCGCCGCGCCGAGCCTTGCCGAGCAGTTCGCGCCGTTGAAGAAGCTTCAGGTCTGGCGCTTCTCGCTTTATTACTTCTTCGTGTTCGGCGGCTTTGTCGCTTTGGCGCTGTGGCTGCCTTATTATCTGGTGCAGGTCTATGGCGTGGACGTGCGCACGGCCGGCTTAGCGGCCGCCATTTTCAGTCTTTCCGCCAGCATCTTTCGCGCCTATGGCGGGGTGCTGTCCGACCGTTTCGGCGCCCGCTCCGTCATGTACTGGACGCTCGGCTTTTCGCTGTTGTTCCTGTTCATGCTGTCCTATCCGCCGACGGACTACGTGATCCGCGGCAGACACGGCCCGATCGCCTTTTCGACAGAGATGCAGCTATGGCCTTTCGTGGCCACCCTGTTCGGGCTGGGCTTCTTCATGAGCCTCGGCAAGGCGGCGGTCTTCCGGCATATCCCGATCTATTATCCCAACCATGTCGGCTCGGTCGGCGGCCTTGTCGGCATGATCGGCGGGCTGGGCGGCTTCATCCTGCCCATCGTCTTCGGCGCGCTGCTCGACGTGACCGGCATCTGGACCTCGGCCTTCGTGCTGCTGCTTCTGATCGTCGCTGTGTCGCTCGGCTGGATGCATTTCTCGATCCGGGCCATGGAGCGGCAGGCGCATGGCGCAGCGCTCGACCGGCTGCCCAACTTCCCCGAACTGGCGGAAGTCCACGATCCCGACCGCACGGTCATGCCACATGTGATCGACGACTGGCGGCCGGAAGATCCGCAATTCTGGGCGGAAAAGGGGAAGCGCATCGCAAGGCGCAATCTGTGGATCTCGGTCCCGGCGCTGCTGTTCGCCTTCGCGGTGTGGATGGTGTGGTCGGTGGTGGTCGCTCAACTGCCATCCATCGGTTTTGACTTCACCCAGGACCAGCTCTTCTGGCTGGCGGCGCTGCCGGCGCTGTCGGGCGCCACCTTGCGCATCTTCTACAGCTTCATGGTGCCGATCTTCGGTGGCCGGCTGTGGACCACGCTGTCCACGGCGTCATTGCTGATCCCTGCCTTGGGCATCGGCTATGCCGTGCAGGACCCCTCCACGCCCTATCTGATCTTTGTGGTGCTGGCGCTGCTATGCGGCTTTGGCGGCGGCAACTTCGCCTCCTCCATGGCCAATATCAGCTTCTTCTTTCCCCGCGCCGAAAAGGGCCACGCGATGGGATTGAATGCGGGACTGGGCAATCTCGGCGTCTCGCTCATGCAGTTCCTCGTGCCGCTGGTCATCACCGCCGGAGTGTTCGGCGTTTTCGGCGGCGCGCCGCAGGAAATGCCCGATGGCGGCCGCATCTGGATGCAGAACGCCGGCTTTATCTGGGTGCCCTTCATTCTGGCCTCGACGGCGGCCGCATGGATCGGCATGAACGACCTGGCCGATGCGCGAGCCAGTTTCCGGGAGCAGGCGGTCATCTTCACCCGCACCCAGAACTGGGTGATGTGCCTTCTTTATGTCGGCACCTTCGGCTCCTTCATCGGCTATTCGGCGGGCTTCCCGTTGCTGTCGGGCCTCGCCTTCCCGGACGTGAACGCACTGCAATTCGTGTTCCTGGGTCCATTGATCGGCGCGCTCAGCCGCGCCGGCAGCGGCCGGCTCGCCGACCGGATCGGCGGTGGGCGCGTCACTTTCTGGGTGTTCGTCGGCATGATCGTCTCGGTCCTGGTCGTGATCTGGGGCCTCCAATACGCATCTTTCGCGCTGTTCTTCGCTGGCTTCATGGCTCTGTTCTTCTTCACCGGCATCGGCAATTCCTCCACCTTCCAGATGATCCCGGTGATCATGCGCAAGGAGATCGCGCGGCTTTATCCCGAACGAAGCGTGGACGAACAGCGCCGCCAGTCCGAGCGGGAGGCTGCGGCCATCGTCGCCTTCACCAGCGCCATCGGCGGCTATGGCGGGTTCTTCATACCCAAGGCCTACGGCACTTCCATCGACCTGACGGGCGCGCCGCTGGCGGCCCTGTGGGCCTTCCTTGCCTTCTACGTCCTGTGCCTGGCGGTCACCTGGACCGTCTATACCCGTCGCGGCGGTCTGCTGCACGACATCGAGCGCGGCCGGGCCATGCCCGGCGCCCTTCCGGCCGGAATCAATTGAGGAGACAGAGATGAGCCATCTGCTGGATCGACTGAATTTCCTGACATCGCTGCGCAAGGACACCTTCGCCGACGGCCATGGCCAGACGACGATCGAGAACCGCGACTGGGAAGACGCCTATCGCCGTCGCTGGCAGCATGACAAGATCGTGCGCTCGACCCATGGCGTGAACTGCACCGGCTCCTGTTCCTGGAAGATCTACGTCAAGTCCGGCATCGTCACCTGGGAGACGCAGCAGACCGACTATCCGCGCACGCGTCCCGACCTGCCTAATCATGAGCCGCGCGGCTGCGCGCGCGGGGCCTCCTATAGCTGGTATCTCTACAGCGCCAACCGGGTGAAGACGCCGCTCATTCGCGGCCGGCTGATGCGCCTGTGGCGCGAGAAGCGCAAGACCATGAGCCCGATCGAGGCCTGGTCGGCGATCCAGAACGATGCGGCGGCCCGCGAAAGCTATACCCGCATTCGCGGCAAGGGCGGGTTCGTGCGGGCAAGCTGGGACGAGGCGACCGAGATCGTCGCCGCCGCCAACGCCTATACGACGAAGAAATACGGTCCCGACCGGGTGTTCGGCTTCTCGCCGATCCCGGCCATGTCGATGGTCTCCTACGCGGCCGGAACGCGCTACCTCTCATTGCTCGGCGGCACCTGCATGTCGTTCTACGACTGGTATTGCGACCTGCCGCCGGCCAGCCCCCAGACCTGGGGCGAGCAGACCGACGTTCCTGAATCCGCCGACTGGTACAATGCCGGCTATCTGCTGATCTGGGGCTCCAACGTGCCGCAGACCCGCACGCCCGACGCGCATTTCTACACGGAGGTGCGTTACAAGGGCACCAAGAGCGCGGTCATCTGCCCCGACTATTCCGAGGCCGCCAAATTCGGCGACATCTGGCTGAACGCCAAGCAGGGCACCGACGCGGCCCTCGGCATGGCCTTCGGCCACGTCATCCTGCGCGAGTTTCATCTCGACCGGCAGGTGCCCTATTTCGAGGATTACTGCCGCAAATATTCCGACATGCCGATGCTGGTGCGCCTCGACCGCCAGGGCGAGCGGCTGGTTCCCGGCCGGCAATTGCGCGCTGCCGATCTGCCCGATGCGCTGGGGCAGCGCAGCAATCCGGAGTGGAAGACCGTCGCCATCGACGAGATCAGCGATGATCTGGTCGCGCCGAACGGCTCGATCGGCTATCGATGGACCGCCGAGGGTTCCGTGACGCCGGTCAGGCAAGCGGGGGTGGCCGAGACCGGAACCTCGGGCGGCAAGGACACGGAAACCGGGCGCTGGAACCTTGAACAGAAGGCCGGCGAACGCGATGTGCGCCTGAAGATGAGCCTGATCCTCGAAGAGGATCACGACGAGGTGGCGGGCGTCGATTTTCCCTATTTCGGCGGGGCCGCCACCAACGGCTTCGAAGTGGACGACCGTGGCGGAGTGCTGACCCGCAAGGTGCCCGTGCGACGGCTGAAGCTCGCCAATGGCGAGGAGGTTCTGGTCGCGACGGTGTTCGATCTTCTATGCGCCAATTATAGCCTCGACCGCGGTCTGGGCGGCGAGCATGTCGCCGCCGACTACGACGCCGACGTGCCGTTCACCCCCGCCTGGGCCGAGCGCATCACCGGCGTGCGCCGCGACAAGATCATCCAGGTCGCGCGCGAATTCGCCGCCAACGCGGAAAGGACCGAAGGCCGTTCCATGGTCATCATCGGCGCGGGGATGAACCACTGGTTCAACATGGACATGAACTACCGGGCGGTCATCAACATGCTGGTGATGTGCGGTTGCGTGGGCCAGTCCGGCGGCGGCTGGTCGCATTATGTCGGGCAGGAAAAGCTGCGGCCGCAGACCGGCTGGACGCCGCTGGCCTTCGCGCTCGACTGGGCGCGCCCGCCGCGCCACATGAATTCCACCAGCGCTTTCTACGCTCATACCGACCAGTGGCGCTACGAAACGGTGAGCGCCGCCGAAATCCTGTCGCCGACCGCGCCGGCCGGAGACTGGCGCAAGCTCAGCCTGATCGACTACAATATCCGCGCCGAGCGCATGGGCTGGCTGCCTTCGGCCCCGCAACTGAAAACAAATCCGCTCGATGTCGCCCGTTCGGCGAAGGAGGCCGGCGTCGGGGTCCAGGACTATGTGGCGGAGCGCCTCAAATCGGGCGAGTTGCAAATGTCGTGCGAAGACCCGGACGCGCCGGAGAACTGGCCGCGCAACCTGTTCGTCTGGCGCTCCAACCTGCTCGGCTCGTCGGGCAAGGGGCATGAATATTTCCTGAAATATCTGCTCGGAACCGATCATGGCGTACAGGGCAAGGATCTGGGCGCGGAAGGCCGCATGAAGCCGGTCGAGGCGGTTTGGCGCGAGAAAGCGCCGGAAGGAAAGCTCGATCTGCTGGTCACCATCGATTTCCGCATGTCGACCACGGCGGTCTATGCCGACATCGTGCTGCCAACGGCGAGCTGGTATGAAAAGGACGACATGAACACGTCCGACATGCATCCGTTTATCCACCCGCTACAGGCGGCGGTGGACCCGGCCTACGAGTCGAAGACGGACTGGGAAATCTTCAAGGCGATCGCAAGGAAATTCTCCGAAGTGGCCCCGGAAATCCTCGGGGTGGAGGATGACGTGGTGCAATTGCCCTTGCAACACGACAGCCCCGGCGAACTGGCGCAGGGCGTGGTGCGCGACTGGAAGCGGGGCGAATGCGAGCTGATCCCCGGCCGGACGGCGCCCGCCTATATCGCCGTCGAACGCGATTATCCCAATCTCTACAGACGCTTCACCGCTATCGGGCCGCTGATGGAAAAGATCGGCAATGGCGGCAAGGGCATTGGCTGGAATACCGAAGCGGAAATCCACCACCTCAAGGCGCTGAACGGCGCCGTCACAGAAGAAGGTGCGACCAAGGGCATGGCGCGCCTCGACACGGCCATCGACGCCGCCGAGATGATCCTGATGCTGGCGCCTGAAACCAATGGCGAGGTGGCGGTCAAGGCGTGGGATGCGCTCGGCAAGGCGACCGGCAGGAGCCACCGTCATCTGGCCGAGGTCAAGCAAGACGAAAAGATCCGCTTCCGCGACATCGCCGCCCAGCCGCGCAAGATCATCTCCTCGCCCACCTGGTCGGGCATCGAAAGCGAGGAGGTCTGCTACAATGCCGGCTGGACCAATGTGCACGAGCTGATCCCCTGGCGCACCGTCACCGGCCGCCAGCAGCTCTATCAGGACCATGAATGGATGCGGGCCTTCGGCGAGGGCTTCGTCACCTGGCGGCCGCCGGTGGACCTGAAGACGGTGGGCGAGGCTGCGAGGCGGCCGCTGGCGGCGGGCGAGCCGCATGTGGTGCTCAACTTCCTCACCCCCCACCAGAAATGGGGCATCCACTCCACCTATACCGACAATCTGCTGATGCTGACGCTCAACCGGGGCGGCCCGGTGGTGTGGATTTCGGAAACCGACGCCCAAACAGCGGGGCTGGTCGACAATGACTGGGTCGAGGTCTTCAACATCAACGGCGCCATCACCGCGCGCGCGGTGGTCAGCCAGCGGATGAAGGAAGGCTCGATGTTCATGTATCACGCGCAGGAGAAAATCATAAACACCCCCGGCAGCCAGGTCACGGGCAAGCGCGGCGGCATTCATAACTCCGTCACCCGCATCGTGCTGAAGCCCACTCATATGATCGGCGGCTACGCCCAGCTTGCTTATGGCTTCAACTATTACGGCACGGTCGGCTCCAATCGCGACGAGTTCGTGATCCTGCGCAAACTGTCCAAGGTCGACTGGATGGACCAGCCCGCAACCCAGGCTACGGAGGCAGCGGAATGAAGATACGCGCTCAAATCGGAATGGTGCTGAACCTCGACAAATGCATCGGTTGTCACACTTGCTCCGTCACCTGCAAGAATGTGTGGACCAGCCGCGAGGGCGTCGAATACGCCTGGTTCAACAATGTCGAGACCAAACCCGGCATCGGCTATCCCAAGGACTGGGAAAACCAGAAGCGCTGGAACGGCGGCTGGACGCGGACGAGGAAGGGGGCGCTGCAACCCAGGCAAGGCGGCAAATGGCGCATCCTGGCGAATATCTTCGCCAATCCCGACCTGCCCGAGATCGACGATTTCTACGAGCCGTTCGACTACGACTATGACCACCTGAAATCCGCGCCTGAGATGAAGGCATTTCCGACCGCCCGCCCGCGCTCGAAGATTTCGGGCGAGCGCATGGAAAAGATCGAATGGGGCCCGAACTGGGAGGAAATCCTCGGCGGCGAGTTCGAAAAGCGTTCGAAGGATTATAATTTCGAGGGCATCCAGAAGGAGATTTACGGCCAGTACGAAAACACCTTCATGATGTATCTGCCGCGACTGTGCGAGCACTGTCTCAATCCGACCTGCGTGGCGGCCTGCCCCTCGGGCGCGATCTACAAGCGCGAGGATGACGGCGTCGTGCTGATCGATCAGGAAAAATGCCGCGGCTGGCGCATGTGCGTTTCGGGCTGCCCGTACAAGAAGATCTATTACAACTGGTCAACCGGAAAATCGGAAAAATGCACGCTGTGCTATCCGCGTCTGGAAAGCGGCCAGCCGACGGTCTGTTCGGAAACCTGCGTCGGGCGCATCCGCTATCTGGGCGTCATGCTCTACGACGCCGACAGGATCGCCGAAGCTGCAGCCACGGAAAACGAGAAGGACCTTTATGACGCCCAGCTTGGCGTCTTCCTCGACCCCAACGACCCGGAGGTGATCGCCGAGGCGCGCGCCGCTGGCATTCCCGAAGACTGGATCGTCGGCGCGCGGAACTCGCCGATCTGGAAGATGGCGATGGAATGGAAGATCGCCTTCCCGCTGCATCCCGAATACCGCACATTGCCGATGGTCTGGTACGTGCCGCCGCTGTCGCCGATCCAGAATGCGGCGGAAGCCGGCCGGATCGCCGCGCAGGACGACATGCCCGACGTGCGCTCCTTGCGCATTCCGGTGCGCTATCTCGCCAACATGCTGACGGCCGGCGACGAAGCGCCCATCGTTTCGGCGCTGGAGCGGATGCTGGCCATGCGTTCCTATATGCGCTCCAAAACGGTCGATGGCGTCGTCAATCTGGGTGTGGCCAAGCGTGTCGGCCTGACCCCGTTGCAGATCGACGCGATGTACCAGCTTCTGGCCATCGCCAATTACGAGGACCGCTTCGTTATCCCGACCACCCATCGCGAACTGGTCGAGGACGCCTACGACCTCAGGAGCGGTTGCGGCTTCACCGATGGCAATGGCTGCTCATCGGGCCATTCCGGGCAATCGCTGTTCGGTGGCAAGAAATTCCGCAGCCCGCAGGAGTTCATCGCATGAAGACCTTCAAGGCCTTGTCGGCGCTGCTGACCTATCCGGGCCAGGACCTTCAGGAAGCGGTTCCGGCCATCCGCGCGGTCTTGGCCGAAGGCGTCGTGCCGCCGGACGGGATCGCCGCGCTGGAACCGCTGCTCGTCTCGCTGGCGACTGGCGACCTCTACGACTTGCAGGAACGCTACGTGCTCCTGTTCGACCGATCACGCACGCTGTCGCTCAATCTGTTCGAGCACATCCATGGCGAAAGCCGCGACCGGGGCGGCGCCATGGTCGATCTGCTCGAAACATACCGTGCCGGCGGCTTCGATCTCGCCGGCACGGAGTTGCCCGACCATCTGCCGGTGCTTCTGGAATTTCTGTCCACTCGTTCGCTGGCCGAGGCGCGCGAAATTCTCGCCGATGCGGGCCATATCCTTGTCGCCCTTGCCGAGCGGCTGGCGCGGCGCGAGAGCGACTATGCCGCCGTGCTTGAAGCGCTGGTGGCGCTTTCCGCAGCCGATTCCACGACCGAAGAAGCGCAGGCGCTTCTGTCGCAGCAGGATGACAATCCGGAGGATCTGGCCGCCCTCGATGCGGTCTGGGAGGAGGCGCAGGTCACCTTCGGCCCGGATCCCAACGCCGGCTGCCCGGTCAGCCGGGACATTCTCACCCGCATGGAATCCGCGCCAGCGCCAACGGCGCGCTGAACGGG
Organism: Aquamicrobium ahrensii; assembly: GCF_040545755.1. Lineage (NCBI taxonomy): Bacteria > Pseudomonadati > Pseudomonadota > Alphaproteobacteria > Hyphomicrobiales > Phyllobacteriaceae > Aquamicrobium > Aquamicrobium ahrensii. Next base: position 27,109 of record NZ_JBEPMN010000018.1, on the reverse strand, counting down.
AGGCTGACATGAATTATTTGATCTTCGGCGTCTATCCCTACATCGCCATCACGGTGATGGTCGCGGTCAGCATCGTCCGCTACGAGCGCGATCCCTTCACATGGAAGTCCAAATCGAGCCAGCTCCTGCGCAAGCGGCAGTTCATCGCCGGCTCGGTGCTGTTTCATGTCGGCATATTGGCGATCTTCGCCGGGCATCTCGTCGGCCTGCTGACCCCGATCTGGATTTTTGACGCCCTTGGCGTCAGCCATGAGGCGAAGCAATTACTGGCCATCGGGCTTGGCGGCGTCGCCGGCATCATGGCGCTGGTGGGCGGGGTCCTGCTTTTGCACCGGCGTCTGTTCGATCCGCGCATTCGCGCCAACTCCACAATGGCGGATACCGGGATCATGGTGCTTTTGATGGCGCAATTGCTACTGGGGTTGGCGTCGATCATCGTCTCGCTGAACCACCACGACGGCGAGGAAATGGTCAAGCTGATGAACTGGGCGCAGGGCGTCATCTATCTGCGCGCCGGCGCGAGCGATCATATCGCCGACGTGCACTGGCTGTTCAAGGCGCATATCTTCCTTGGGCTGACCATCTTCCTGCTGCTTCCATTCACCCGGCTGGTGCACATGTTCTCAGCCCCCGTCCGCTATCTATGGCGACCGGGCTACCAGATCGTGCGTTCGCGGCGCGGGGCAAAGCCGGCGCGCACCGGGCTTGCGCCGCTGCCCCGGCAACATACCGAGCCACGCATGGAGCCGGGCGAATGAGGGTCCTCGATCGCACCGATCGCCCGGTTCCCGTCACCGTCAACGGCGTCACCATCGCAGCCGAGGCGATCGCGGCCGAAGCCCAGAACCATCCCGTGCCGCGCGGCAAGCCCGGCTGGGCCTGGCAGGCGGCGGCGCGAGCGCTGGCCCTGCGCGAGGTTCTGTTGCAGGAGGCAAGGATGCGCCGCATCGTGCCGGAACCGATCGAACTGGAAGAAGGAAAATGGGAGATCGACGAGGAGGCGTTGATCCGACAGCTGCTCGAAAGCGCCCTTGCACCGGCCGCGATCGATGAAGCAGCCTTGCGCGCGGCCTATAACGCCGCGCCGGACCGGTTTCGCGGGCCTTCCCTGTTCGAGGCGGCGCATATCCTGTTCAGCGCCGCTCCCGACGATGCGGTCGCGCGCGCCGCGGCGCGCCAGCGGGCCGAGGCCGTGCTTGCCGACCTGAAACGCGATCCGCGCCGCTTTGCGACGCTTGCGGCCGAATACAGCGCCTGCCCGTCCCGAGCCAATGGCGGCGTGCTCGGCCAGCTTGCCTCGGGCGATACGGTGCCGGAATTCGAGGCGGCCCTCGTCACGATTAAGGAAGGCGCCATTTCCGACGCGCCGGTGGAAACCCGCTACGGCCTCCATCTGATCCGGCTGGATGCAAGAGTGCGCGGGGAGGTGCTGCCTTTTTCGGCCGTGCTGCCGCATTTGCGCGAAGCGCAGGAAAAGGCCGAATGGGTTCGCGCCAGCCGCGCCTATGTTGGGGAACTGGCGGCGCGGGCCGAAGTGACGGGCATCGACCTTGTCGAAACACCATGGACGGAGGAGAGACAACCGGCATGAGCCCCTCCCCTGCCTTGAGCGAACCTTTCTATTGCGGCTGCGAGGCCGAGCCGGAGCCGGGCGCATTGCTGTCCGTCGATGGCGCTCTTCGCCGCGCGCTGGCGCTCGCCATGCCCGTGGCGGAGACGGAGCGCCTGCCGCTCGACGGGGCGCATGGCCTTGTGCTTGCCGAGGCTGTCCGGGCCGACGTCTCGCTTCCGCTGTTCGACAATTCGGCCATGGATGGCTACGCGGTCCGGCTTGCGGACTTTTCAGGTGACGGACCATGGCGACTGCGGCTGGCGGGGCGCGTAGCGGCCGGTGATGCGGGCGATATACCGGTTTCAGCCGGTGCGACGCTGCGCATCTTTACCGGCGCAGCCATCCCGCCAGGCTGCGACGCGGTGGTCGCCCAGGAACTGACGCGCCAGGAAGGGGAGACGATCGAGATAAGCAGGCGTCCCGAACCCGGCGAAAACATAAGGTGCGCCGGAGAGGACCTGACTTGCGGCTCCGAATTGCTGCCGGCCGGGCGGCGCATCGGACCGCGTGCGGCGGCGCTGCTCGCCTCGGCCGGCTGCGGCGATGTGGTCGTCAGACGCCGGGTCAGGATCGCCTATTTCAGCACCGGCTCCGAACTGCGCTCACCCGGCGTCGTGCTGGCGGCCGGGCAGATCTGGAACGCCAACCGCTATCATTTGGCGGGCGCGCTCGCCCTGCCCTGGATCGAGGCCATCGACATGGGCAGCGTGCCGGACCGGCCCGACCTGTTGCAGCAGACGCTGGAACAGGCGTCGCGGCTGGCCGATATGGTGGTGACCACCGGCGGGGTCTCCGTGGGTGACGAGGACCACATGCCTGCGGTGCTGCGCGCCGCCGGCGGCGAAATCCATGTGTTGAAGGTGGCGATGAAGCCCGGCAAGCCTCTCATCATGGGGCGAATCGGCGCCGCGCTCTATCTCGGCCTGCCCGGCAATCCGGTCTCGGCCTTCGTTACCTGGCATGTGATCGGGACGCGTATCGCGCAGGCTTTGGCCGGAATCGCCGAAGCGAGCCCCTCCCGCATCCTCGTGCGCGCCGGCTTCGAGAGGATCAGGCGACCGGGACGTTGCGAATTCCTGCCGGCCCGGCTGGGCAGCCATGACGGTCACGGAACCCGAAGCGTAGACATTGTCACATCGGAGATTTCGCACCGGATGGCGCTGCTGGCGCAGGCGGATGGCCTGCTGCTGATCCCTGCGGAGACTGACCGGGTCGCGCGCGGCGACATGCTGGAATTCCTGCCGTTTCCGGATGGATGACGCGCCTGCCGGCACATGGACGAAAAAAGCAAAAAGGAGATCGCGATGAAGCTTGGATATGTCACCTTGCAAGGCCGCGGGCTGATTGATCTCCTGCTTGCCGACGTTGTCGCACGGCTCGAAGCGCACGGCCTGGCCCTGGCGGGAACCGTGCAGACCAATATTCATCGCGACGACCGTGCCCGATGCGACATGGACCTGCGCTTGCTGCCTGACGGACCGACAGTGCGTATCAGCGTCGACCGTGGCGCGCTTGCGCGCGGATGCCGGCTGGATGCCGGCGTGCTGGAGCAGGCGGTGCTTTGGGTCGCAGGTTCGCTGGACAAGGCGGAACTTCTGGTGGTCAACAAGTTCGGCAAGCAGGAAGCCGAGGGCAAGGGGCTGACAGGTGCGATCGCCGATGCGCTTGAACGCGGTCTTCCGGTTCTGGTCGGCGTCAACGGGCTGAACCTGCCGGCCTTCCTCGAATTCGCAGGCGGCATGGCAACCGGATTAACGGCAGACGCCGAAAGCATTGTGGACTGGTGCCTTGCCGAATTGAGCACAACAGATTTTCATAATCACCGGCACCACGCCGAAAAGATCGGACAGCCGCAGGTCAGCATTGATCATCGTGCAACCGCTTTACATCTGGTTGAGCATCAGAATGAAGTGCGGGGCGCCAGTTCCGGGTCATACTGATGAATCAGCGTGAAGTCGTCTATGTCCGAAATACGTTGAACGATTTCATCGCCATCCCCACCGCGTCATGCTCTCGCCGGGATCGATGCCTGCCCATTGCAGGAGCCGGGCTGCGATCTCACGCACCATATCCTCCATTGTGGCGGGCCTTGCATAGAACGGCGGCGTCGGCGGGGCGATAACGGCTCCCAGCCGGGCCAGCTTCAGCATGGCTTCAAGATGGCCTTCATGCAGCGGCGCCTCGCGCGGGGCCACCACCAGCCGGCGCTTTTCCTTCAGCACCACATCCGCGGCCCTGGTCAAAAGGTTGTCGCCCAGCCCATGCGCCATGGCCGCCAGGCTGCGCATCGAGCACGGAGCCACGATCATGCCCGCGGTGCGGAACGAGCCGCTGGCGATGGGTGCAGCGAGATTGCGCGGCGAATGGACATGGGTCGCCGCCTCGTTCAATCGGGCAAGGCCTTCGCTGCCCAGTTCGTGGGCGATCGTCATCCGCGCCCCGTTCGTCACCACGAGATGCGTCTCGACGCCGGCTCCGCGAAGCTGGCGCAGCGTCTCCAGCGCCAGCACCGAGCCCGAAGCTCCGGTAACGCCAACGATCAATCGCGACGTCATTATCGCGTGCTCCCCTGTCGTGCGGGAAAGAATTCCCGCCAGCGCTCAGCGACCCGTTTCGTAATCGCAATGTCCATCGCCAGCTTGACGCCCCATTCCCGACTGGTCTCGGAGCCGACCTTGCGGGTTGCGTCGAGACCCATCTTGCCGCCCAGCCCGTCCAGGGGCGAGGCGAAATCAAGCGGATCGACGGGCGTCCGTTCCAACAGAAGCAGATCACGCGAAGGGTCCATCCGCGTGGACAAAGCCCACATCACATCGTCCCACGAACGGATATCGATATCGTCATCCACCACGATGATCGTCTTGGTCATAGAAAACTGGGGCAGCAGGGACCAGAAGCCCATCATGACGCGGCGCGCCTGCCCTGCATATCTCTTGGTGATGGCGATTACGGCAATCCGATAAGAACAGGCCTCCGGCGGCATCCAGACGTCCACGATCTCGGGGATCGCCTGTCGCAGCAACGGTTTGAACACCTCCAGCAGCGTGGCCCCCAGAACGGACGGCTCGTCCGGCGCTCGGCCGGTGAACGTGGTGAGGTAGTTCGCACCATCGCGCATGCGAAGGCGCTTCAGCGTGAAGACCGGATAGTGCTCGGCTTCGTTGTAATAACCGGTATGGTCGCCGAAAGGCCCTTCGAGCGCTGTCTCCGTCGGCGAGACCGTTCCTTCCAAAACGATCTCGGCGCTCGCGGGCACGTGGAGCGGGATGGTCGCGCAGGCGGCGACCGCCACGCGCCGGTTGCCGATCATGCCGGACAGCGCCAGTTCGGATACGCCTTCGGGAGCTGGCATGACGGCGGCGAGCAGCGTCGCCGGGTCCGCGCCGATCACGACCGCCACCGGCATTTCCTCTCCCCGCTCCCGCCACAACCGGTGGTGGGCGGCGCCGCCCCGCATCGGCAGCCAGCGCAGGATGGCGCGGTCGCGGCCGATGACCTGCATGCGGTAGATACCGAGATTATAGGCGGCCTGGTCGTCCGCCCCCGGCGGACGGGTGACGACCACCGGCCAGGTGATCAACGGGCCGGCGTCGCCAGGCCAGCAGGTCTGCACCGGCAGGAACGAAAAGTCCGGGTCCGCGTCGCGCCATTCCCTCGGCGCACCTACCTTTTTCGGCCGCGCCTGCAATGCGCTGCGGGCCGCCGGCAGCATCGTGCGGGCCTCGCGCATGCTCTGCGGCGGCTGCGGCGAGCGCAGCCAGGCGAGCATTTCCCCCAATGCCGCGAGACCCTCGACATCGGCGCCCAGCCCCCAGGCGACGCGTGAGGGAGTTCCAAACAGGTTGGTCACCACAGGCATTCGGGCCGCGTTACCATCCCGATCGAACGCGCCGGTCAGCTGCAGGACCGGGCCATCGGCGGCGATCACCCGGCGATGCAGTTCGGTGACCTCCAGATGCATGGAGATGGGCGCGTGGATGGTTTCGAGTTCGTCCCGCTCTTTCAGATAGGCAAGGAAAGCGCCGAGAGTCGGGAAAAGAGGTAGAGTACGTTGGTACATGAAGACGCCCCAAACCGCCGACACCACGAAGCGTCGCAAATCACCGGCATCACCGATATCAGGCAAGACGAAGCCCGCCGTTGCGCTCGGTCAAAGACGGCCGAAATAGTTTACGATCGCTGGCTTCACCCGCTGCGCTTTGTCGCCATGGTTCGGTGAAGCCCACGCCGGCGGCACCGGTCGAAAAAGTCCGCATTCGGACAGAAGGACATGATCACGTCCCCATCGTCATGATCGAGCAGCGACCGGCATTGCTTGTGATGAAGACAGGTGAGGCAGATATTGCGTGCCGCCGCAAGGGCCGTTCCACCGGCCTTGCGGGCGGCAAGAACAGGATCTACCCGTGCGCGCTCCATGACAAGGTCCAACTGGCCGAACTGACGCCAGACCCGGTCCGTCTGAGGCCAGTGTCGAGCATCGGAACACATGACTGCCTCCCTGCGCTGGTCGGACGTTGCGCAAGGAGTGTAGGTCGCAACAGCCTGCATGACGATGTGCCCGTTGGCCGCATTAGAGCTTTTTTCAGTCAGACGGAATCGTCTGACATTGCACAAATGCGGACGGGAAAAGAAGCTGGAAAAGCGGGAGCTGCGTTCATCAGAACGCCCGCCGCTCCAGCGGAAAGTCCTCCCGAAAGGTTGCTTCTGTTTGATCTAGCGCAAGCCGCCTCACCTTCTTCCTTTCTATAGTCTGTCCACCCTGAAGCGCTCTGGAGGAGCCGATGGCGCTCGACCCGAACGACGATGCCAGCCTGCCCAGGCGGATACGTTTCCTGCCAGCGTTTCCCGGCCGCCCCCTCGGCCCGCTTTTGACGCAGGCTCTGCGTTCTCTCGCCCGGCGGCGGCCGGAAGCCTTCGAGCGGCTCGGCGAATTCAGCAAGGCGCACTTCCTCATCGACCCGACCGACCTGCCCTTCGTCTTCCATGTCGTGCCGGATGGCGACGCCACCACGGTGCGCGCCACTGGCAAAAGCAGCACGGGCAAAAGCGGCGCGGCGGCCTCCGACGTCGTCATCCGCGGCCCGATCCTGCTCCTGCTCGGCATTCTCGACGGCACGCTGGACGGCGACGCGCTGTTTTTCCACCGCGCCATCTCCGTCAGCGGCCGCACCGAAGCGGTGGTGGCGCTGCGCAACGCCATAGAGGACGCCGAATTGCGGCCATCCGACCTGCTCGGCTTCAGTGGCGCGGCCGCCCGCCTCGCCGATTCAGGCATATTGGGCGGGCTGTCGCTCGCCCGCCAGATCGCCACCGGCGGCCATCGGCGTGAAAGGACGCAACCATGACGACAAGCGGCAGGATGGAACTCGTCTGCCCCGCCGGCACGCCTTCGGCGCTGCGGGCCGCCGTTCAGGCGGGGGCGGATTCGATCTATTGCGGTTTCCGCGACGAGACCAATGCGCGCAATTTCCCCGGCCTCAATTTCTCGCCGCAGGAGATGGCCGAAGGCGTGCGCTTCGCCCATGCCCATGGCAGCAAGGTGCTGGTCGCCATCAACACCTTCGCGCGCGCCGGTGACACCGACCCTTGGCGGCGGGCCGCCGATACGGCCGTTTCCTGCGGGGCGGACGCGGTGATCGCCGCCGACATCGCCGTGCTTGAACACATGGCCACCCAGCATCCCGACGCCCGCCTGCATCTTTCCGTGCAGGCGGCGGCGGCGACGCCGGAATCGATCGGCTTCTATGCCGTCGCCTTCAATGTGCGCCGCGTCGTGCTGCCGCGCGTGCTGTCGGTGCAGGAAATCGCCGCCCTCAACCGCGCCATCAAGGTCGAGACCGAAGCCTTCGTGTTCGGCGGCTTGTGCGTGATGATCGAAGGCCGCTGCCACCTCTCCTCCTACGCCGCCGGGCGCTCGCCCAATCTCAACGGTGTCTGCTCGCCGCCCGAGATGGTGAGCTATGACGAAGACCGCGAAGGCGCCGCCGCGCGGCTCGCCGGCTTCACCATCGACCGCTACGCGCCGGGCGAGCCGGCCGGCTATCCGACGCTGTGCAAGGGCAGGTTCAAGGCCGGCAGCAAAGCCGGCTACCTGTTCGAAGACCCCGTGAGCCTCAATGCCGGCAGCATGATCGTGGCCTTCAAGGCGGCGGGCGTCACCGCCCTGAAGATCGAGGGCCGCCAGCGCGGCAAGGGCTATGTCACCGCGGTCGTGCGCGCCTTCAGGAAAGCCGTGGATGCGGCCGAACAGGGCCATGACGCGACCGAGATCGACCACATCCTCGCCGGCCTGTCCGAAGGCGGACGCCAGACCACCGGCGCCTACCGCAAGATCTGGAGATAGACCATGAAACGGGTCGCCCTGACGCTCGGGCCGCTGTTCTTCCACTGGCCGGCGGAGCGACTGCGCAATTTCTATTTTCGCATCGCCGATGAAGCGGCGCTGGAGCGCGTCCATGTCGGCGAGGTCGTGTGCGGCAAGCGCATGCCGTTTTCCGATCCCATCTGGCCCGAAATCATCGAAAGGCTGGAGCGCGGCGGCAAGCAAGTGGTGCTGTCGACACTCGCCGCCCCCGCAACCGTGCGCGAGCGCAAGGCCATCGCCGAGCTGTGCGCAGACGACCGATTGGTCGAGATCAACGACATCACCGCCCTGCCCGCGCGCAGCGGCAGGCCCTTCGTCACCGGCCCTTTCCTCAACGTCTACAACGAAGCGACCGCACGCTTCCTCGCGCGCCACGGCGCCACCACCATCTGCCCGCCGGTGGAGTTGTCGCTGGAGACGGTGAGCGCCATCGCCGGCGCCTGCCCGCAGATCGAGTTCGAGCTGTTTGCCTTCGGCCGGCTACCGCTTGCGCTGTCGGGCCGCTGCTACCATGCAAGGCTGCATGGGCTACACAAGGATTCGTGCCAGTTCACCTGCGAGCAGGATCCCGACGGGCTGGCGGTCGACACGCTTGACGATCAGTCTTTCCTGGCCATTAACGGCGTGCAGACCCTGTCGGCCGAGGTTCATGCCGCGCTGTTCGAGCCGGACACGCTTTTACGCCACGGCATAGGGCGACTGAGGCTATCGCCACACGACTGCGACATGGTGGAGGTGGCGCGCACCTACCGTTACATGCTCGATGGGACGCAGGATTCCGAAACCGCCCGGTTCGCACTTTCATGTCTCGAACTGCCCGGACGCCTCGTAGACGGCTATGCCAGAGGCGAGGCCGGATCGAGGCCGCACATCAGCGCATGAGGAAACCGGCAAATGACGCTTGTCGCCGTCCTGACTGTTTCGGATCGCGCCAGCCGCGGCGATTATGAGGATTTGAGCGGTCCCGCCATAGAGCATTGGCTACGCGCCGCGATTACAAACCGGTTCGAATGTGTCCGCCGAACCGTAGCCGACGGTGTCGAAAGCGTCGGTGATGCGCTGGTGGAACTGTGCGACCGGGACAATGCCGACCTTGTGCTGACGACGGGCGGCACCGGTCCTTCGCCGCGTGACCTCACCCCCGAGGCGATGCTTAAGGTCGTCACCAAGGAACTTCCGGGGTTCGGCGAACTGATGCGGCAAGCAAGCTTGGCCCATGTTTCAACCGCAATCCTTTCCCGGCAGACTGCCGGCATACGTGGCCGCACGCTGATCATCAACCTGCCCGGCAAGCCGTCAGCCATCGATGTGTGCCTCAACGCGGTCTTCCCCGCCGTGCCCTATTGCCTGGACCTGATCGGAGCAGCGAGGATCGAAACCAATCCGGCCCTCTGTCCGTCGTTCAGACCTGCCTGACATATATGCGCTTGACCCCTCTGAAATGGAAATGGCTGGCTGCCCAGGCGGCCGGGAAGAAGCCGGGCGCGTTCATCCGCCGCGAAGCCTCGAAGGCGGTCGGCGATGCATGCCACCACCGGAACGGACCGGCTTCAATAGAGGAGGCTGTGTGTTCAGTCGCCGGCGTTCTCCTGCGGCGTCAGCGCCACCATCGTCGGCGCGGTTGTCGAAAGGTCGAATTCGCTCCGCTCTTCTTTCGGCACCGGATGACTTGTCCTGATCCGCCAGATAACGAAACCGGCCAGCATGAGATGCGCGCCTGCCGTGGCAATGAACAGTCCGCCGGGTCCGAAGGGCCCCATGAAGAAAGCCGCTGCAATCGGACCTGCAATTGCGCCAAGCCCGTTGGCGAGGAGCAGGCCGGATGAGGTTTCCACAGTATCCTGAGTTTCGATATGATCGAAGGCGTGAGCCGCGCAAATCGCATAGAGCGGCATGGCGGACGCTCCGAAGGCCGCGACCAGAATTGCGGTGACCGCTCTCTCCTCAATATTGACCAGCGCCAAAATCAAGGCGGCGAACACGCCCACTGCGCAGAGCCCGGTGACAACGATCCGCCGATCGAAGTTGTCCGAGAGCCGCCCGATTGGCCATTGCACCAGCGCGCCGCCCACAACGGTGACGGACATGAAGATCGCAATCTCCGATGTGCCTGCGCCGAATGCGATCGCATAGGCAGGGCCAAGCGACCAGAACGCACCGGTCGCAACGCCTGCAAGCAAGACGCCGACCACCCCGACAGGCGATCTGGCATATAATTTGACGGGTCGCAGCCTGGACTCCGTCAGGCGGGCCGGTGGACGGGCCGCCGTAAGCGCGATTGGAACCGCAGCGAGCGAGATCAGGATCGAAGCCAATGCGAAGAGCGGAAAATCCGCCGGATCGCCAAGGGTCAGCATCATTTGCCCGACAATCGTCACCGACAGGTTGATCATGGTGTAAATTCCCATGACCAGGCCGCGATTATCGTTGGACGCACGCTCGTTCAGCCAGCTCTCGATAACGAGATAGAGGCCCGCGAAACAGAAGCCGGTTATCGACCGCAAGACCCACCACACCATCGGGTCGCCGGTGAGCGCGTGGAGCATCGCCACCGTCGACGCGATCGCGGTGAGCGCGGTAAACGCGCGAATATGACCCACACGCTGGATGACGCGCCCACCCAGGATGCAACCCAGTGCGAAGCCAAGGTAATAGGAGGAACCGAGCAGTCCGATCTCAATCGGATCGAAAGCCAGAATGCTCGCCCTGACCGGTATCAGTGTCCATTGAAGGCCATTTCCCGTGACCAGAATGGCGACAGACAACAACAGCGCGAAGACGGTGGGAAGAAGTGCTCTCACGGTGTATTTGCCGCTCTATCGAAAAACATGATCCCAATGCTTCTCCCGTTTTCTGTTTTTCATCAAGATGACGGACATCGGCACGGACCATGTATGCTGTAACCTGCCGGCGCAACGATTTCATCAGTTGACGGCTTGCCCCGCGAAATTCCCCCGATAAGCTGATTGCCGCTACTGCAGGTCGAAAGGAAAACATTGTGGCCGACACTTGGCTTCCCTCGCTCAAAACCGCAACCCCGCAGGAAGGTTTCGAACTTGCGGCCAAATTGGCCCGCGTCGGTGTCAAGCTGACCCAGCCCTCGGCCGATATCCGCGACAAGCTGCGTGCGGCCTATGAGCAGGACAGCACCCAGTTGATCGCCTCATCGCAGGTGATCGCCATCCATTTCCAGACGGTGGCCGCCGCCAATAATTACTGGCGCGACTGAGGCCGCCTCATCCCGGCGTTTTGGGCGGCTCCGCAAGAGAGGTCATGCAAGCGCGAAGGAGAGGCTACGGCCGAAAAGGATTAAACCCGCGAATTGTGTCATGTCCGGCGCGAGTCCGGCTCTGGAATGAGCCGCCTTTACGATATCAGACGACCGCACCCAGAGTTCAATGCGGTGTTTATTCACTGTTCCCGATTTTACCAAACCGTTGGTCTGTAGGACGAATTTGTCGCCACCACATAATATTTCAGAGCAACCAGACGCCGATTTGATCTCGGATTCGGTACGTTGGCGTATTCTGGCTGTGCTCCTCACCGTCATCTTCATGTCGCTTGTCGGCGTGAGCATCGTCAACGTTGCTCTCCCGTCCATACAACGCGACCTGAATGCTTCGCTGTCCGACATGCAATGGGTGTTGTCCGGCTATGCGCTGACATTCGGTATTGTCCTGGTGGCCGCCGGCCGCGCGGGCGATATCATGGGCCGCGGCGGCATCTTCCTTTTCGGGGTCGGTATTTTCACGATCGCATCGGTGGCCGCAGGTCTGGCGCCCAACGCCATGTGGCTCAACATGGCCCGGTTCGCTCAAGGGCTCGGTTCGGGACTGTTGAACCCGCAGGGGCTTGGCATGATCCAGCAATATTTCCGGGGCGATGCGCGCGGACGTGCGTTCGGCTATTTTGGAACCGCCGTCGGCGTTTCCGTCGCCATAGGTCCCGTGCTGGGCGGATTCCTGATCGAAATGGGCGGTCCGGAACTGGGATGGCGGTTGACGTTTCTGGTGAATGTTCCTTTCGGCATCATCGCCATCATCCTGGGATGGCTATGGTTCCCCAAGCCCCTCATCAGCCTCACGCCAAATTCGGCTTCGGGCAGTTGGGGAAGTATGATGCACCGACTGCGTTCACTGGATCCGATCGGGGCAGCGCTCCTGGGTCTGGCGGTGCTGGCAATCCTGTTTCCGTTCGTGGAATCGCGCGGCTCGGGCCTGATATGGTTGCTGCTACCGCTTGGCGTCGCTCTCGTCTATCTCTGGGTAAGATGGGAACAGCGCCACGCGCGCCTGGGCGGCAGCCCGATGGTCGATCTGAAGATATTCTCCACCCGCAGCTTCACCAACGGCGCCATCATCATCACGCTGTATTTTCTGGGCATGACGAGCATCTGGGTGCTGGTTGCGCTGTATGTTCAGGAAGGCAACGGCAATACCGCGCTTGAATCCGGGTTATTCGGCGTTCCTGCCGCCCTACTCTCCGCCTATGCATCGGATTGGGCGGGAAAACGAGTGATGCGATATGGCCGCAAGATTGTCATTGGCGGACTGATCCTTGGCATAATCGGGCTCGCAGCAAGTATTGTGGTCGTTCAACTGCATGAAAACGGCCATCTCAGCGTGTGGTGGCTATTGCTGTCACTATCGCTTCTCGGCCTCGCACAGGGCTCCGTCATCAGCCCGAACCAGACGCTGACATTGGCGGATGTGCCGCTGGACTATGCCGGGAGTTCCGGCGCCATCATGCAGACCGGCCAGCGTATCGGGACGTCGGTTGGCATCGCCGTGATTACGGCGGCGGTCTTCGCTTCCCTTTCGGCGTCGTCGTGGTCGACCGCCGTGACAGTTGGATTTGGATTGATCGGCCTTGTGATACTTCTTGCGCTTGGCGTGGCCATAAAGGATCTGGCCGATCGCGGGTCCAGCAGCAAACCTGTCCGGACAAGTCGGTTTCGCCGGTAGCCCGGCACAACGGCGGAACGCCCAGTCTTCTCGGAGCCTGACCGCCGTCAACCGGGATGGGAACGCCCGGAAATCCGGGCTATTTTATCCGCTTCCGGTTTCCACTTTGGCGAAAACGTTGCGCTACTTCATGGCAACGCGCCGGTCAGGACATAGCGCAGGATCTGGACCACCTGTTCGGGGCGTTCCGCCACGGCAAGGGCGGCCGCGTCGATCTCCTTCAGCGCATGCTGATGCTCGGGTCCATGCAGAACGATCAGCGACTTTCCCAATGCCGATGCGACACCTGCGTCGAAGGCCGCATTCCATTGCCGGTATTTGTCGCCGAAGCGGACGACCACGACATCGGCCTCGCCGATCCCCCGGCGGGTGCGGATCGCATTCAATCTTGCCCCCTTGTGATCGTGCCAGAATTTATTCTCCTCCCGACCCAGGATCGCCGCGCCGCAGTCATCGCTCACGTCACCGGGCCGCTGAAGCTGGCATCCAGCCCGCTTGCGCCTTCGATGATGCGATCGCGCCAATCGGTATGGATTTCTCCGGACAGATACACTTTCAGCGTCATCGGTAGTTCCTTCTAGTCAGATTTCCGGCGCGCCCGCGCCGTGGGACTCCGCCGCCCCTTCCTCGATTTCCCGAGCCACGAGTTGCTGGAGCAGCCAGATATAGTCGTCATGAATATCGTGTTCCGCCAGTCCCCGGACCGTGCGCAGCAGATATTCCGCCCCCGAGCCGGCAGCGCCCGCGGCGCGGGCGAGCCTTTGCGCCTGTTCCTCGATCGTCAGCGCGGCCACCCGGGTTCCCACCGGATCAGCGTAGAAGGTCAGCGCCTCCTCGCGGCCGCGTTCGGTGTCGACCTCGATCCAGCAGGCGTTGGCGGCCAGTTCATGGGCGACAAGCTCGCGGCGCAGGATGGCGCGCAGCGATTCCGCCTCGGTTCCCGCGGCGATCTCAAGCACCAGCCCCTCGCAACTCCCTCCCGAGGCGAGCGCGAGCATCAGGCCGGGCCGCTCGGGCGTGCCGCGAAAATGGTCGAGCGAAATCGAAAAGCTGCGATGCCAGCCGATGGCGGTGGCGCGGCGGCGCGACTGGACGGCGAAGCCGGGGTTCCAGATCAGCGATCCGTAGGCGAAGACCGGTATCGGTTGCGGCCGTCCTTGTGTGAGCTTGCCGGCCAGCAGGTCGAGATCGGCGTCGTCGAGCATCCGCCAGTGCGGATCGTGCAGCGGCCCCTCGGCCGAATTCACGCGGGCGACATGATCGTCGGTCAAAATGATCGGGCGACGACTGGACATCAGATCTCCTGCAAGCAAGGAACTTTCCCTTCCCATGGACGCATGTGGCGCAGGCGGCGAGCGCAGCCTCAACGTAGGTCATCATCCGTAATCCGCAAGTCGGACGCTCGTGGAGCGGGTTCGAAGGAGCGATGATATCATGGCCCGAATTCACCACAGGTCTGCCCGGTGAAAAGTCAAAGGCGCCAAGCGCCGGCTCTTCCCAAAGATTGGCTTCGTCCAGTCTTGATGGTGAGCCTCTCACCTCAGCCGCGCAGGCGTCCGGTCCATTCAACGACCGAAGCGGACACCGCCTTTTGATGGTCGGCCGCCGTAAAGCCGGACACGGATTTGCGCGGTTTGAGGTCGTGGTCACCGTCTTCCAGCCAGAGCATCTCGATGGCTCGGGAAAGCGAATAGCCCTGGTAATCCCCCCGCAAAATAACTGGGTTCAAAAGTAGAATTTTCTCGGCATTGTGATCGAGGAGATTTTGATGAAGACGAGCAGATTTAGCGAATCCCAAATCCTGGCGATCCTGCGCCAAGCGGAAGGCGGCGTCCCGGTGCCTGAGCTGGGCACTGTAAAGTTATCGGCCGCTTGACCCAAAGAGAGTTGGCGGGTTCAGCTGTCACGCTGCGGTGACATGAGCGATTTTGCCCCAGATTTGCATGGCGGCGTCGCGCAAGTCTCGATGGTCGGCAGATGACAGGGTGTTGCGAGGAAAGTGGAACATGTTGCGATTGGATTGTGGATGGAGACGAAACGCTGTAGCTGGCGGGCCGACTTGAAGCGTTTCATGATCCGCTCTCGTCGTCGGGCCGGCTGGTGGGAGTTCTCCGCCCGATTGTTGAGGCCTTTGTGTGACCGGTGCTCGACGCCGGGCATGAGGTCGCGCCTGGCGGGCATCATAGGAACGGAGCTTGTCGGTGATCATCACCCGTGGCGCATGCTGAACTTTCACCACTTCGCCCTGAACCGGCAAGCCTTGAAGAGTGCGCTTACGCCAACCGTGCCGATATCGGCTTCGCTTTCCGCAATCTGGGCAAATTCCCACTGGTTTCGGAGCCGCAGAAACAACCCAATATTTCTCATTGTGAAGCGTCATACCCAGTACTCTGACCCCCGGGCCGGGTGACCATTTCGATTTCGTGCGCATCCCCAGGTAGCAACTGCTGCGGTAAGAGTCTGTTAACCACACAAATTGAGGAAGAATCCAAGGAACTCAGGGGCGAGCGCGTCACTCTTTACCGCTATGTCGGCCCAAAGGGCGAACTCAGGGATTACGAAAAGCGCGTCCTTGGCTTAGCGTAGAATTTTGCACCCTCCCGCAAACGACCCCCGAGAGGCGGCGCGATCAAATACCCCTCACCATGCCGCCATCCACGCGCAATATCGTACCTGTGATGTAGCGCGCCCTCTCGCTCGCCATGAAGGCCACGGCATCGGCGAATTCCTCCGGCCTGCCATAGCGACCCATCGGGATGGCGGCACAAGATGCCTGTGCGATCTCCTGCGGCGTCTTGTTCGCCCGCAGGGCGGCAAGCCTGTCCAGCTCGTCGGTTCGGCCGGTGTGTATACGCCCCGGAACGACCGAGTTGACCGTGATCCCGTCGCTCGCCACTTCGCCCGACAATGTCTTCGCCCACCCGACGAGCGACATGCGCAAAGTGTTGGAGATGCCCAGATTCGGTATCGGCTGCACGACGCCGGAAGAGAGTATGTTGACGATGCGTCCCCATTTCCGATGGCGCATACCAGGCAGAAGACCGGCGGCGATCTGCATGGGAGCGTTCACCATGGTGTCGAACTGCTGACGCCATGTATCGGCATCGACTGCCGGGATCGGCCCGGGGGGCGGGCCGCCGCCATTGGTGACGAGGATATCGATGCCCCGTGCGCCCATCCTCTCCACCCATCCGGCCAGCAAGGCGGAATCGGATAGGTCCACAAGCTCGGTTGCGACGTCTTCAGCGCCATCGGCGCGAAGAATTGCGGCGGCGGCGGCGAGGCGCTCCGGCGAACGGCCCGTCAGTATGACCGACACCCCTTCCCGCGCCAGGGCCTGGGCTGCCGCGCGCCCCAGTCCCTGACTGGAGCCCAGAACAAGCGCCGTCCGTCCCCTGATACCGAGATCCATGCTCGACCCTCCATTCCTTGGGCAAGAAAACAGACTTTATCCGTCGAGACCGGGGTTCGGTGGATGTTTGCGAAGCCAGTGGCGGGCTATGTCGCCACGCGTACAAATCCAGACACGGTCATGACCTTTGACATGGTCGATGAAGCGGCGCAGGCCATGCGCGCGCATCGGATGGCCTGCAAGCCGCGCATGCAACCCGATCGACATCATCCGGGGCTGGGATGCACCCTCCTCATAGAGATAGTCGAACGCCTCCCGCAACATGGTGAAATATTCTTCACCCGTCGAAAGCGCGCCGCTGGCGAAGCGGCTGTCATTGGTGGAGAAGCTGTAGGGTACGACCAGATGCTGTCTGCCCGAAACTTCGGTCCAGAAGGGCAGTTCATCGCTGTAGCAGTCCGAGTCGTAGAGAAACCCGCCATGCTCCACGAGCAGCCTGCGTGTGTGCGCAGAAGGCCCGAAACGGCAGTACCAGCCTTCCGGCGCGCGCCCGACGGTGCGCTGCAACGATTCCACGGCCCGCGCGATGTGCGCCCGCTCGCGCTCCTCATCGAGGTGAAACGGCTCCTCCCAGCGCCAGCCGTGGCAGACCACGTCGATATCGCTGTCTGCAATGGCCTGCGCCAGTTGCGGATTGCGTTCCAGCGCCAGCGCGCAGGCGAACGCGGTAAGCGGAATGTCGTGTTCCCTGAACAGCCGCAGCAACCGCCACACGCCGACCCGGCTGCCATATTCATACATCGATTCGAAAGCGAGATCGCGATGGCCCGGAGGCAGGCGGCCACCAGGAACCTCCGCCAGCCCGATTTCCGAGCGTGGATCGCCGTCGAGGGGCGAGTATTCGGCCCCTTCCTCGATGTTGAGCACGAACTGCACGGCCACCCTCGCAGCACCGGGCCAGCAGGGATCCGGCGGATTGGCGCCGTACCCCACAAGGTCGCGCGGGTATGACATCGGGTTTTCCATATGCTTGTCCAAGGATCTCATGCCGACGCCCCCCTGGCGCGTCCCAGCAGCCGGGACAGAAACAGGGCCGCGAAGATAACGGCCGCCTGTATCAGTGACAGCGCCGCGACATTGGTGAATGAACTGTGGGCCCAAAGGTCGAAGACGGCCACCGACAGCACCACAGTCTTGCTGTTGTAAAGCAGGGCGGAGGCGGTCAGTTCCTTGGTCACCGAGATGAACAGGATTGCCCAGCCGGCCCACAATCCCGGCGCCAGCAGCGGAAAGGTGATGGTGCGCAGCACGCGGCCCCAGGAAGCGCCCATGACGCTGGCGCATTCTTCCAGACTCTTGTCGATCTGCACCAGCGTCGCTGAAATGGCCCGGATGCCGTAGGGCAGAAAGATCGTCAGGTAACAGATCAGCAGGATCCACAAGGTTCCGTAGATCGGGATCACCGGAATGCTGGTCCACGCCCACAGCAGTCCGACGGAGAACACCACCGCCGGAACCGCCACCGGCACCATCGACACGTATTCGAGAAGACGCCGGCCGGGCAGGTTCGTACGATGCAGCATCCAGGCGATGATCACGCTCAGCAAAAGGATGATCGCACTGGCCGAGAAGGCAAGGATCAGCGTGTTGCCGACAGCGATCTTCGTGGCGGAATGCTGGTATATGACATGGTTGAAGTTCTGCAGCGTGAACTGGATGTATTCCGGATCGTAGACGATCCACTCCACGAGGGACGCGAACAGCAGCATTCCGATGGGCAGTATCACCGCAATTGCCACATAGAACACCACGAAGCCGAACAGGGGCAGGCGCCAGCCGCGCGCGTCGATCAGCTTGGGGCGAAAGCCGCGTCCTGTGACCGTGGTGTATTTCTTCTGGCCGAGCACCTTGAATTGCAGATAGACGCCGACTGCCGTGAAAGCGAACAGCGAAAGGCCCATCGCCGAGGCCGCGGCGTAATCCGGCTGGAAGCCGGTCACATATTCATAGATGCGCGTTGTCAGCACGTGATAACCGTTCGGGCTGCCCAGAATTGCCGGAACGCCGAACTGGCCGACAGCCAGCACGAAAACCAGAAGGCTGCTGCCCAGCATGGCCGGCATGATGAGCGGCAAGGTGATGCGCAGGCTGGTGCCGAACTGGCCGCTGCCAAGCACCTGGGAGCTTTCCTCCAGCGATGGGTCCATGGAACGCAGCGCGCCGACCGCGAAGAGGAACGGAAACGGAGCGAAATATATGCCCATCACCCAGATGATGCCGAGCGGCGTGTAGACGTTGAACAGGGGCTCATCTGCCAGCGACCATCTCATCAGCAGCGCGTTGAGCGCACCGCCCTCGTTGGGAGACGCAAGCAGGGCCCAGCCAACGGCGCCCATCAGCGGGGTCAGATAGAACGGGATGACGACCATCTGCTCCAGCAGCCCCCGAAAAGGGATGTCGGTGCGGGCGATGATCCACGCCAGACCGACGCCGAAAACCAGAGCCAGAAGCGTGCTGCCGACGGCGATGACGATGGAATTGTAGAGCAGATCGAGATTGTCGAAGAGAACCAGATAGCCGCGCAAGGCATCATGAAGTCCCCCGCCCTGCGGTATGGGCTCGAAGCTGGACAACACCAGCATCACGAGCGGATATCCGACCAGGAACAGAACGATTGCCGTCAGGCCCGCGAAAGTGCCGAGTTTCAGCTTGTCGGTCATGGGCATCCCCCGATAATTGGCGTTCGGCTATTGCCGCGCATTCATGTGATAGAAGGGCCGGCAGCAGCTGCAACCGTGCTGTGGATCGGCATCATAGAAGCTGGCGGCATGGGGCTTGAGGCGGCGCGCCAGATCGAGTTGCGCCTGTTCGTCTCCGTCGCGCGGCACGGCGAGAGCCGAAGCCAATTCGTTCAGAACCGCCTGCTTGTCGATACGGGTGAAGCGCCCGTCGCGCAGGATGGGCTCGCCGGCGACGATTACGGTATCGACATCGCGCGATCTGGCGCGGCGCAGCACCGCTTCGAGCACCGGGACCTCCTCGTCGAGATAGGGATAGGCAATGGTGCGCCAGTCGAACAGCACCATATCCGCCGCTTTTCCGGGCTCCAGCGTGCCGATGCTGGCGCCGAACGGAGTGGTCTGCGCGCCATGTTCCGTGGCCATGCGAAGAACCTGGCCCGCTGTCGGAACGCGGTCGTGCATGCCGGGCTCCCGGTGCAGATTCAGCACCAGCCTCATCTCCTGCAGCATGTCGCGGTCGTCGTTGATACCGGCCTCGTCGATGCCGATGGCAACCTTGACCCCACCGGCCTCGAATGCGTTGAGCGGTGCGATGCCGTCGCGCAGGCGCAGGTTGGAGCTGGCATTGTGGCAGATCATCGTGCCCGTTTCGGCAGCCAGCTCGATATCGGCCTCGGTGAACCAGACCCCGTGGCCGATCGTCATGAGAGGACCGAGCATGCCCAGATCGTGCAGATAGCGCAGCGGCGATCCCCCGCTCCGCTGCTTCGCATATTCCTTCTGGTATACGGTTTCCAGAAGATGCATGTGCATGGGCACCTGGTGGCGCAGCGCGCAGTCGCGAACGAGTTCGAGAGCCTTGTCCGAACACCAGTGCAAGTTGGACGGCGCAAGCTGAATCCTGACCCGCTCCGAATTCCGGTGCTGGTCGTGAAGCGCCTCGAAGAGCGCGATGTTGTCCTCGAGCGGGATCGACTGCGCTCGCAGCACCGGCCCAAGCAGCGCCCCGACATCGTCCGGAAGCCTGGCGATGTATTCCTCGTCGGCCATGTATGAGATGCGGTTCTGGTCGCGCACCGAATGCGAATAGGACACGCGCATGCCCACCGCACCGTAGGCGTCGAGGACCCGGTTCGCCGCCACCGCCATCTGCTCCACCGTTCCGCCCAGACGGTTGTGAAGGTGCTGGACCGTGGTCACCCCGGATTCGACCAGTTCGAACGCCGAATAGAGCGTGTCGAGGTAGAGATCGACCTTGCGCTTGCCAAGGCGGCTTATCCACCACGTCTCAAGAGCGTCATCGACCGCCCCCAGCTGCAGAGGCGTCAGCCCGACATGGTGGTGGCTGTTGACGAAGCCCGGCATCACCACATGATGCGGTGACCCCAGTACTTCATCGACCGGATATCTGGCTGCCAGATCCTCAGCATCGCCAATCTCGACGATGACACCGTCACGCTGGTAGACGGCTCCTCCCTCGACGATCTCGACCGTATGGCGATCGAGAGCCCGGGTGATGACCAGTTTGCTGCGGATCAGAGACGAAACCATATGCGACCTTCCGGTGAATGCGCGCCGGGAACTTTGAGGCATCATCAAAACCTGCGCCGCTTCCACGGCGCGGAAAGGGGTGGAAGCGACGAGACTGCAAGCACCGCCCGCCGCCCGCTCATGCGGGCTGCTAACGGCGATGGGGACGACGAAATTCCGCACGCCGCACAGATGTCGGCGGCGCAGTGCTGTGCCTCGCCTGCTGTCCGCGGTACCGGCTCATATTCCGAAACCGCAGTCCGTTCCCGGCGAACGGAAATCCGCCCGCCGGGCCCATGCCTCACTTGGCGAGCATCTTCCATTCTTCGATGAAGGCGCTCTTGCTTTCCAGGAGATTCTCGTAGGAATCGGGCAGAAGCTGCTTGAGATCGGCCAGTTTCGGGCTGCCCTGCGGTGGATCGACATCGGCGCGCGCCGAATAATCCCCGATGGAATCGACCATCACCTGCTGACCCTCGCGCGACAGCACCCAATCGACGAACAGCCTTGCCGCATTGGGGTGGGGCGCATCGTTGAGCACCGAAATCGGCTGGACGCCGATGGGCACCCCTTCCTGCGGCCACACGCCCTGGAATGGCGTCTTCTTCTTCTGGGTGTAACCCCATACGAAATAGCTGGTGGTTTCGCCGGCCAGATGCAGTTCGCCACGCAGCACCGCTTCGACAATGGCAACATTGCCGCCATAAATCACGGGATTGTTCTCAGCCACCTTCGGCCAGAAATCGTCGCCCATCGTCTGCTTGAGAATATACCACTGAAGATGCTGCAGACCCGATGTCGAATCCTGGAAGCCGACCTTTCCCTTGTATTTCGGGTCGGTCAGCGCCGTCCATGAGTCAGGGGCGTCTTCGTCCTTTATGCGGGTTTTGCTGTACCCCATGTTGAGGGTCGAAATGCGCCACCCGGTCCATATTCCGGGGTCCTTGTAGGCATCGGCATAGGCATCCTGTTCCGGCGTGACATAGGTCGCGATGCGGCCCTGCCCGTGCAACGTAAGCACCGTGCCCATGTCGCCTGTATGGAACACATCGGCGATCTTCCGTCCGGCAGCGATTTCGGCCTGCAGCTTGGAAAGCACCTGCCCGGCCGTGCTGGTATAGTATTCGCTCACGTCGATGAACGGATACTTCTTGTTGAAAGCGGACAGCATCCGGCTGGCGAGATCATCGGGCGCACCCGTGTACCAAACGAGCTTGCCCTCCTTGCGCGCCCCCTCGACCAGCGCGTCGCGGTCGAATGTGTCCGCCGCCGCCGCACCGCACCAGAGCAACAGCCCTCCCATGACGGCAAGCGCGGCCTT
Organism: Aquamicrobium ahrensii; assembly: GCF_040545755.1. Taxonomy (NCBI): domain Bacteria; kingdom Pseudomonadati; phylum Pseudomonadota; class Alphaproteobacteria; order Hyphomicrobiales; family Phyllobacteriaceae; genus Aquamicrobium; species Aquamicrobium ahrensii. The sequence goes on along the minus strand of NZ_JBEPMN010000018.1, from coordinate 5,225 downwards.
ACCGAGTTTCATTGACACCATAGCACTCCTCCCTATCGGCTTCTCGATGTCTCTATATGAAATATGATATTCCATATTCTATAATTTTAGTCAAGCGCGGTCTGCCTCCCCTGAAGGCACTCGATCAGGGTTCGTCACACGGAACTGCGATTTCAAGCGCTTCGGGCAGCTCGAAAAGCTCGAGGTCGTCTCGCATCGAATGGCAGTTGCGCGCGGCCATGTAGGAGCCGGGCCTGTCCAGCAAGTGCATCGGCGCATGCCAGACTCCCTTGCCGTAACACACGGCTTGCTGTGAACGGGCGACGAAGGCGGCAAGCCGCGACAGGTCCGGCCCGCCGTGGGCAAGGCTCGGGCAGACCACCACCAGAAAACGTGACAGATCGACCGGTACAAACAGCTGGGCTGAGAGCCGGTGCCTCTCCAGATGTCCGATGCGAAGCGGGGCGGGTGTCTCGGCCTTCCCGGCATAGGCGAGATTGAGAGGACGGCCATGATCGCTCTGCTCGCCGAACCATGCAGCCTCCACCCTGGTTCCCGAAGGACGCAGCGCCTGCCCGACTGTTCCATATGGGATGAAATGCTCCGGCTCGAGCGGTTTGGCCTGGATTGTCACGATCCGCTCACTCCTCCAGGATGCATGGACACCCGCCACGGCGGGCGCCTTGCGCCACAAGCTTTAAAAGTCGATCCCCGGCATATCATCGCCGGCTCCGGATTATGCGGGCGAAGCGTACAGGCTCCGCCACGCCCGGCTCAGGGCCCGCCGCAGGCGCCGTTCGCGGAACCGGCTCGAACGCGGACCCACTCCGGCCAAACGCGCCGCGACCTCTCAAGGCGCGGCAATGTGCCGGCGGCCGCAATCCGCGCTTTCTTCCGATCTTCCATGTGCCCCTGGTCGGCGGGGCTTCCCGGCTTCGGGATCGATGCTCTATGCCCTGCGACGCCGATCGAACGCTTCGAGGTTTTCGCGGCGCGTATACAACACATGCGCACGGGCGGCTTCCGCAGCGCCCTTGTCATCGCCCTTGGCGATCAGCTCCGCGATTACGATATGGTCTCCCGCATACTTGACCAGATCGTGCACCGGCGGCAAATCGCGCAACCTCAGCAGCGAGCTGAGGTCGAAAAGATCGCGAAGCATGCTCAGCAACCGGGCATTCTTGGCGCCATGTGCGATAAGGGCATGGAATTCCACATTGATGTTGTGGAAGCCATCGACATCGCCTGTCTTTGCTATCTGGAGCGACGTTTCGGCGGCCTTCCGGATCGCCTGCTTCTCCGCCTCCGTGGTGCGCAGCGCGGCGTTGGCCGAGATCAGCACCTCGATGGCCTCCCGCGCCTCCGAAACTTCCTGAAAAGCTTCGCGAGACGGCATGATGACCTGACCGCCGCGCCTGCCCCAATCGACGACGAGGCCCACGCGCCGCAGTTCCATCAGCGCCTCCCGGACCGGCGTCTTGGAGACGGAAAGGCGTTCGGCAAGGCTGTTTTCGGTGACCCGCTCCCCCGGCTCGATCACACCGTCGATGATGGCGTGGCGAATGGTTTCGTAGACCTTGTCGGCCAGCAATTGCGGCCTGCCCCCGATGGACAGTTCGCCGCTTTTGGGCGCCTTCCCCGACCGGGGGCTCAAAACCATCGTTGCTTCATCTGGGCGCGTCATCGAACCACTCCACCAAATCCCGAGTCTTCTAGTGTTCTCCCAGGCGGACCTTCGTCAAGTCCAGCACGCCCATCGGATGGGGGGCGAAGCCCTGAACGCCGGGCCGCCAGCCGACCAGCACATTCGAGGCGAAAAGGATATAGACCGGCAGGTCCTGCCTGATAATGCGCTGGGCATCGGCATAGAGCGAAGCTTGCGCAGCCGGATCGGGTGTTCGCCGCGCCTCGTCGATGATGCGATCCAGCGCCGGGTTGCTGTAGCGTCCCGCGTTGAAGGCACCGCCTGTCCTGAACTCGCGGCCCAGATATGTGTCGATGTGAGGGCGGGCGGGGCTGCCCTGAAAAGCCACGTTCCATGGCGCCATCAGGTAGACATAGGGCCACCATGGCGGATCCGAATAGACCGCGGTTTCCAGCTTGATGCCTATGGCTTCCAGATCCTCGGCCACCAACTGGGCGAGCTTCGGCATGGGGGCGACATTGGTCGACGCCCCCCGGATCGTCAGCCCCTCGCCATATCCGGCTTCCCTCATCAGGGCCCTTGCCTTCTGCGGATCATAGGTGATCGGCTCCAGTTCGCAGGCCCACGGCTCTCCGAACGGGATAATGCCGTCGACGATACGGCCCTGCGGACCGATCGTCGCCGCGACCAGCCTTTCGCGATTGATGGCGTGGACGACGGCCTGCCGCATCCTGGGGTCGTCGAAGGGCGGCGCGGCACAATTGAAGCACAGCGCGCTCTTCTGGAGCGATGGAACCGCTTCGCTATGGAGAAGGCCCCGGCTTTCGAGACTGGCGGCAGCCCCCGCCGGAACGCTTTCGACGACATCTGCCGCGCCACGCTCGATGACCTCGATACGCTCCTCCGCGCTGGCGGCAAAGCGCACGTCGACCCGATCGATGCTCACCTCATCCCAGCGCCGGTCGCCGCGAGCCGTCTCCAGCGTCATATGACTGTTGCGCACCCAGTCGGTCAGGCGGAACGGCCCGGTGCCGACCGGCTGGTCGGCGCAATCGTCGACGATGTGGGTGCGCCAGGCGAGGTTGCGCAGGAAGGGAGTGTTGGGCGCGTCGAAACGGAATTCCACCGTATGACGGCCGGTTGCCCGTACGGATTCCAGCCCGGCATAATCGGCGGCAAGCAGGCTGTCTGCCGTGCCGCTGAACAGCCGCTTGAAATTCCACGCCACGATTTCGGCATCGCACGGGCGTCCCGAATGAAAGGTCGCATTCCGGTCGATCTCGAAGGTAAAGACACGCTGATCTTCCGAAGCCGTCCACGAGGTGGCCAGATCGGGAGCCAGCTGCCCCTCATGGTCGATCTTCAGCAAGCCCTGGCAGACCATCTTGAGGATGACCGTCCCGACACTGGAATCGGAGTTCAGGCAGTTTGGATCGAAAGAAATCGTTTCGTGCTTCATAAGAACGCGGGCAGTTTTCATAATTTCCTCGATTTCACAAACATGTATTCTTCAATCAAAGCGGGCATGAAAGGGGCTTTTCAGGCTTCAACAAGCACCGCATATTCGGGGGAAACGCAGCAGTATACCGTCTCGCCAATCTCGAATATCTGGGAAGACAGCGTTCTGGCTCTCAGTTCCAGCCCCTTCCAATCGAGGCTGTACTCCATAAGATCGCCGACGAACGTTCGCTGCGTGACGGTAACTTCCCATATGTTTCGACCGGACGAGGGACGGCTGGCCTGCGGCGAGAGATGGGACGCCTTGACCGCCACCCCGGCCAGTTCTCCATCCGGAATGGTGCCTGCGCACAGAACGGACTCGCCGTTGACCAGACGCGCCTCCACCAGATCGCCGTCCGTGACTGCGGGCCGCCGCTCCAGAGGCAGGAAATTGGACGCCCCCATGAAGTCGGCGACAAAGGCATTGCGGGGCCTGAAATAGGTGGTGAAAGGATCCGCCTGCTGGCGCACGATGCCCGATTGCAGGACCACGACGTGATCCGACATGGACAGGGCTTCTTCCTGATCGTGGGTCACGTAGACGGCGGTAATACCCAGCCGACTGGTCAGCTCCTTGAGTTCGTGGCGCATCTGGGCGCGAAGCTTCGCATCCAGATTGGACAAGGGCTCGTCGAACAGAAGAATCTTGGGATCGAAGACGAAGCTTCGCGCCAGCGCGACCCGCTGCTGCTGACCGCCGCTGAGCATGGGCGACGGGCGATGGGCCTGCTCCTCCAGCCCGACCATGGCAAGGGCAGCCATGACGCGCTGATCGATCTCGGCCCTGGCAACCTTGCGCAGGCGAAGGCCATAGGCGACATTTTCGAATACCGTCATGTGCGGCCAGATGGCGTAGCTCTGGAAGACCATCGACACATCACGATGCTCGGCGGAAACCTCTATTCCCGCAGCGCTGTCGTAGACCGGGCGGCCAAACAGGCTGATGCGCCCGGCCGAAGGCTTCTCCAGTCCCGCAATCGATCGCAGGATTGTGGTCTTGCCACAGCCGCTCGGACCCACCAGCGTCAGATGGGAACCGGCATCCGCGGTGATGGTGACCCCTTTGACGACCTCGAGACTGCCGTAGCTGATGCGAAGATCGACGATCTCCAGCGCCACATTATCGGCTTTCGCGCTCGCTGCACGCCCGAAACCCACCTCCCCCATGCTCACCTCTTCGATCCGGGATGGGACCGGCGCCCATCCTCATTATAGAATATGAACTATGGAATATCATATTCCAATACCTGGTCAACCCAAAATGTTTGAAAAAGGCGGAAGTGCGGTCCCGCACTGGACAACAGGTCCATATTCCCTGATTTCAGGAAGGCCGGTATCTGGTGCTACCGCACCTCGCGCTCATCGATCCCGCGCGAGGTGCAGCGTGACCGGCCGCGAAAGTCTATCGGTACCGAGGATATGTTCACGGCCGATTTTCGAGCTCGACGCCGCGCGCGGAGGTGGCGCTTCTTGCTGCCAAAGTCTTGGGGTATTACGAGAGCAAGTAGCTCAGTGGCCGAGCAACATCTTCGCCCGCTCGGAATCTGCCGCGCCGCCCGTCGCCCCGACGGCGAGGCAGCGGTGGTGCGGGCGACCCGAACCCCTTGCGCAGGGCGTCGGCGAACCAGGCGCCAAGGGCGTGAGGCAGGCCCGGGTCTCGGCGGCCGGATCGTGCGCCGCCTCGTCGTCGCACGCAAGGTCGAAATCATCGAGTAAACCGGCAATGCTTTTTTCGTCAGCAGATCCCCGGCGGGCCGTGCCGACATCGTCGCCGGGACGCGTCAGCAGCACGGCATCGCGCAAGGCCGGCCGTAAGGTTTTGGGCGTCCGCGACGGTGCCGGGCCGCCAGCCGGCCAGCACGAGCACCGCCGCCGCGGTCGGGGTGGGCATGGACGCCGGGCGGCGCGGCTTTCGGGTGCGGACTCATCGCCGGCAGGATAATTCCCAGAAGCACTTGTGGTAACAGAAATGCGAAAAACCGCACGTCCTGTCCATCCCTGATATCGACCGATAATGTTGGCTTATCGGTCGTCAACGGTTAGCCGCGCCAAACGGCTGCTGGCGGCGAGAAAGGGGATGCCTGCGAGCTCGCCAACAAAA
>NZ_JBEPMN010000017.1:0-81253 GCF_040545755.1 Aquamicrobium ahrensii | reverse complement strand
CTTCGGGCTTATGCTTCTTCTGGGGCATTCCAACGTCCTCTCCAACGGCTCAATAGCCTACTTCAGGGAGGACCACTTTTCAGGGGGCAGACCAGGTCGAAGGACGGACTGATGAAGCGGAAGCGATTTACGGAAGAGCAGATCACGACGGTTCTGCGCGAATATGAGGCGGGTGCGAAGTCGGGCGATCTGGCCCGCAAACACGGGGTCTCGGAGGCGACTCTGTATAACCGGAAGGCGAAGTATGGCGGGATGGACGTGTCCGACGTCAGACGCCTGAAGGCTCTGGAAGACGAGAATGCGAAGCTGAAGAAGCTGCTGGCTGACCAGATTCTGGAAGCGGCGGCGCTGCAGGAGCTTCTATCAAAAATATAGGGCCCGCTGCAAGCGCGAAGCCGTCGCGTATCTGCAGGCCGTTATGGGCCTATCGGAGCGGCGGGAAGGAAAACTGTCTGGCATCAACTGTCGGGCGAGGGATTCCGACCGCCTCCAACGATCACGATTGAATGATGAGCATGTCCATCAATGTTGAAGGCTGATTAGTTGATAACCCCTACGCAACATGTATCTACGTGCTTGAAGTTATTGGTACGCCCAAGGGGAATCGAACCCCTGTTTGCGCCGTGAGAGGGCGCCGTCCTGACCGCTAGACGATGGGCGCAGCCGAGGTCCGCGATATAGGCTGGCGAATCGGAAAAAGCAACAGGGCAATCGCCTTTTCCCGCAGATGTTCAAGAAAAGCCTCAGCGCCGAACAGTGCCGGCGTGGCCGTTGCGGATCGCGGTCGATGAAAGCGTCGACCGCGGCCCGTGGATGAAGGTCCATGCCGGCGCCTTCATGCGTGCAAGGCGCGGCGCATCCGCTTCATCCACACGCGCATAGTCGAAAGTTTTGGCGACGGTCGACGACAGGAAGGCGAGCGTCGCGCCCGGCCGGTCTATGACGGCAACCGGGAATGTCAGCATGATCTCTCGCCAGCGTTCCCAGCGATGGAAATCGCGCAGGCTGTCGGCTCCCATGATCCACACGAAGTCGACGCCCGGATTGCGGGCCCGCACCAGCGCCAGCGTATCGGCCGTATAGCGCACATGCCAGGCCGCCTCGAACGCGGTAACCTTGATGCGCGGATTGGGTGTGATGGCCTGGGAACGCTCGATGCGTTGCGATAACGGCGCAAGTTCGCGCGTGCTTTTCAGCGGGTTGCCGGGCGTCACCATCCACCAGAGTTGGTCAAGCGCCAGACGGCGCAGTGCTATGTCCGCCACCAGTACATGGCCGGCATGCGGCGGATTGAAGGAGCCGCCGAACAACCCCACCTGCATGCCCTTCTCGACATGCGGCATACGCAGACAGGCGGGCGGCGGCGATTGGCTGGGCATGGTTCCGCCTCCCTGAAAATCCTGATTAAAGCTGGTGCGGCGTGGTCAAGGCCGCACCTGGCCCGATCCGCGCACCCGGTACTTGAAGGAAGTGAGCTGCTCGACCCCCACCGGTCCCCGCGCATGCATCTTGCCGGTGGCGATACCGATCTCCGCCCCCATGCCGAACTCGCCGCCATCCGCGAACTGGGTCGAGGCGTTGTGCAGCAGGATCGCCGAATCGATCTCGTTGAAGAATTTTTCGACCGCCGCGGCATCCTCGGCCACGATGGCTTCAGTGTGATGCGAGGAATAGGTTTCGATGTGCCCGATGGCTCCGGCCACACCGTCCACCAGCTTCGCCGAGATGATGGCGTCGAGATATTCCGTGCGCCAGTCCTCTTCCGTGGCGGGTTCCGCATCCGCGAAAATGGCCTGCACCTCTTCATCGGCACGGATCGTACAGCCCGCGTCGCGCAAAGCTGTCAGAACCGGCGTCAGATGCGTGGAGGCGACGGCGCGGTCGACCAGCAGCGTCTCGGCTGCGCCGCAGATGCCGGTACGGCGCATCTTGGCGTTCACCGCCAGCTTCACCGCCATGTCCTGACCAGCCGACTTGTCGATATAAAGATGGCAGATGCCTTCCAGATGCGCGAATACCGGTACGCGCGCCTCCCTTTGCACGCGCTCGACCAGACTGCGGCCGCCGCGCGGGATGATCACATCGAGATTGCCGCCCAGCCCTTTCAGCATTTCACCCACGGCCGCACGGTCGCTCACCGGCACGAGCTGGATCGCGTCTCCCGGCAGACCGGCGGCCTCCAGCCCTTCGACCAGGCAGGCATGAATGGCGCCAGACGAGTTCAGCGAATCCGATCCGCCGCGCAGGATGACCGCATTGCCGGCCTTCAGGCAGAGCGCGCCGGCATCCGCCGTCACATTCGGCCGGCTTTCATAAATGACGCCGACGACGCCAAGCGGCGTGCGTACACGCTCGATATGCAGCCCGTTGGGACGGTCCCATTCGGCAATCACGTCGCCCACGGGATCGCGCAGTTCGGCAATCGCCCTGATGCCGTCGGCAATGGCGCGAATGCGCTGCCCATTGAGTTTCAGCCGGTCGAGCATGGCGGAAGACAGGCCGGCCTCCTCGCCATTGGCCCTATCGAGGGCGTTGGCGTCGAGGATTTGCTGCTCGCGGCGGGTGATGGCCGAGGCCATCGCGACCAGCGCGGCATGCTTTCGCTCGGCGGAAGCTATAGCCAGCGGTCGGGCTGCGGCGCGCGCCTTGCGGCCGATTTCGGCCATCAATGCGATCGTATCCAGTGCAGCGTTTTCGGTCACGTTCAGCATCTCCGGAACTCCAGGAACAGCCTGCTATATCTCGATGCCATTGCCATTCACCACAAGGTCGTCGCGGTGGATCATGGCCGAGCGGGCCTCGTAACCCAGCACGGCCTCGATCTGCGTCGTCTTCAGCCCCGCAATTCTTACGGCATCGGCAGCGTCGTAGGCAACCAGACCGCGCGCGATCTCGCTTCTGTCCGGCCCGAGAATCGCGACAGTGTCGCCGCGCGAGAAATTGCCGGCCACCTGCCGCACGCCGGCCGGCAACAGGGATTTGCCTGACAGAAGCGCCTTCACAGCGCCATCGTCCACGGTCAATCGCCCCGCCGGTTCGAGCTGGCCGGCGATCCATGTCTTGTAGCCCTTCACCGGATGCGTGCTGGGCCGGAACAGGGTGGCGCGCTCGCCGCGCTCGATCGCCATCAGCGGCGACTGGCGCGTGCCGGCGGTGATGACCATGGCCGTTCCAGCGCCCGTCGCGATCTTGCCTGCGTCGAGCTTGGTGCGCATGCCGCCGCGCGACAGTTCGGAGGCGGCCGCCCCCGCCATCGCCTCGATATCGGGCGTGATGCGCTCGACAACAGGAATGAATTCGGCGTTCGGGTCCAGCGTCGGCGGGGCGGTGTAGAGCCCGTCTATATCGGAGAGCAGCACCAGCAGGTCCGCCCCCATCATGGTGGCGACGCGCGCCGCCAGACGATCGTTGTCCCCATAGCGGATTTCGGAGGTGGCGACCGTGTCGTTCTCGTTGATGACCGGCACCGCCTTCATCTTGAGCAGCGTCGAGATGGTGGCGCGGGCGTTGAGATAGCGCCGACGCTCCTCGGTGTCGCCCAGCGTCAGCAGAATCTGGCCGGATGTCAGCTCATGCTTGCCCAAGGCTTCGGCCCATGCGCCGGCGAGCGCGATCTGGCCGACGGCCGCCGCCGCTTGGCTTTCCTCAAGCTTCAGCGCCCTGCGCCCAAGCCCCAGCATGGTGCGCCCCAGCGCGATGGCTCCCGACGACACGACGAGGATTTCCGCACCGTTCGCGGCCAACGCGCCAATATCGTCGGCCAGCGAAGCCAGCCAGTCGCGCTTCAGTCCTGTATTGCGGTCGACCAGCAGGGCCGAGCCGATCTTGACCGTGATGCGGCGATAATCCTTCAGCGAAAGAGCGCTCATGCAATCAGGCTTTCCAGCGGTCGTCGACGTCGTTGGCCCGGGGCGCGGCTTCCCCCCGTGCTTCTTCCACCACGGCCATCAGGGCGCGCAGCACGGCCTCCACGCCTTCGCCGGTCGCCGCCGACAACAGAAGCGGCGTCTTGCCGGAAGCACGCTTCAACGCCGCAATCTTCTTCCGGCGCTCATCCTCGTCGATCGTATCGACCTGGGCCAGGGCCAGCACCTCAGACTTTTCGGCAAGGCCATGACCGTAAGCCTCCAGCTCGCCGCGCACCGTCTTGTAGACCTTGCCCGGATGCTCCTCCTGCGCCGAAACCAGATGCAGCAGAACCCGCGTGCGCTCGACATGGCCCAGGAAACGGTCACCGATGCCGACGCCCTCATGCGCGCCTTCGATGAGGCCAGGAATATCGGCGATGACAAATTCGCGCGCATCGACGCGCGCCACACCGAGACCCGGATGGAGCGTGGTGAAGGGGTAGTCCGCGATCTTCGGCTTCGCAGCCGTAACGGTGGCGAGGAAGGTGGATTTCCCCGCATTGGGCAGACCGACCAACCCGGCGTCCGCGATCAGCTTGAGCCGCAGCCAGATGCTTTTCTCCACTCCCGGCAGGCCGGGATTGGCGCGGCGCGGAGCCTGATTGGTGGAAGTCTTGAAATGCTGGTTGCCGAAGCCGCCATTGCCGCCCTTGCCAAGCAGATAGCGTTGGCCGGGCTCGGTCAGGTCGCAGATCAGGGTCTCGTTGTCGTCCTCGAAAATCTGCGTGCCGGCCGGCACTTTCAGCACCGCATCCGCGCCCTTTGCGCCGGTGCGGTTGCGGCCCATGCCGTGCACGCCGGTCTGCGCCTTGTAATGCTGCTGGTAGCGGTAGTCGATCAGCGTGTTGAGCCCGTCGACGGCTTCCGCCCAGACATCGCCGCCCCGGCCGCCGTCGCCGCCGTCCGGCCCGCCGAACTCGATGAATTTTTCGCGGCGGAACGACACCGCGCCGGCGCCGCCGTCACCGGAGCGTATGTGAACCTTGGCCTGATCGAGAAATTTCATCGGACTGCGCCGCTTTCGCTGCTATTGCGTTTCATGAAAGTGCCTTCACTAGCCTAAGGTGCGGCGAAGTGCGAGGCCACCCGTGCTGAAATCGGCATGGATGACTACGCCGGCTCGGGCGTGCGGCAGGGGGAATCGAATGAAGCTGGTGACCTACAACGTGCAGTTCGGCGTCGGGCGCGACGGCAAGGTGGACCTGGAGCGCATCGCAGCCAGCGTCGCCGGGGCCGATATCATCGCACTGCAGGAGGTCACCCGCAACTATCCCACCAATGACGGCATCGACATGGTGGCGGGCCTCACCGCGCTTTTGCCGGATCATCATCATGTCTATGGCGCGGCCATGGACATCGATTTCGGCGCGCTGATACCGAACCCCGCCCCCTCCGGGCCGGACTCGCCCAAACCGGCCTTGCGCTTCCAGTTCGGCAACATGCTTTTGTCGCGCTGGCCGGTCGTCTCCTGCCGCAATCTCTTCCTGCCCCGCAGCCGCACCTACGACAAGGCCAATCTGCAGCGCGCCGCTCTGGAGGGGCTGATCGTCACCCCGCTCGGGCCGTTGCGCATCTACAGCATTCATCTCGATCACGTCAGCGCGGAGGAGCGGATCATGCAGATCCGCCACCTGAAGGAACGCGTCTTCGCCTATCCGATGGAGGGCGGCGCGATTACCGGCGCGGGCGAATACGGCTTTCCCGAACCGCCCTGCCCCGAGGACTTCATCCTCATGGGCGATTTCAACATGCGCCCGGACGAGCCTGAATACGCCGAGATGACCGGCGCGCCCGACACGCTGTTCGGCCGCCGCATAGTCGCCCATCATCCGGTCGACGCCTCGCGCCTCGCCGGCCCGCCACCGGAGGGAAGCGTGAGCTGGACCGATCTTTCCGGCGCCGGCAAGCATTCGCGGCTCGACTACTGCTTCGTCTCGCCAGGCCTCGCCGGCCGCGTCCGGGATTGCTGGATCGACAACGACGCCGAGGGCTCCGACCACCAGCCGGTATGGACGGTGGTCGGGTAAGCCGTCAGCGTCCCATTCGCCGCTCAAGACCGGGCCCATGACCGTAGGCTGGACCAGGTGCGCCGATCGAGACGATAGCGCTCGATCGGCGCCTTGCCGACGACCAGCGAATTCAGCATGCCCTGCCCGGCATACTGGAAGCCGCACTTGTGGATGACGCGCCGGGAAGCCGGATTGATGACCCGGCACGAGGCGTGCAGCGCATTGATGTCGGTCGCGCGGAAGGCGAGATCGACCAGCGCATGCGCCGCTTCGGTCGCGTAACCCCTGCCCCAGTAAGGCTCACCGATCCAGTAGCCGAGTTCCAGCCCCCGCTCGTTGCGGGTAAGGCCCGCGCAACCGACCAGCGCGCCATTGTCGGCAAGCGTGAGCGCATAGACCGCGCCGCCGAGACCAGCGAGCTTGCTGTTGGCGATGAAGGCGCGGGCTTCCGCCTCGCCATAGGGATGCGGCATGCGGCCCAGCATTTCGGCGACGCGGCGGTTGTCGGCCAGAACGACCAGATCCTCGACGTCTTCCTCGTGCGGCGCGCGCAGCACCAGCCGCTCGGTCACCAGAACCGGGCAGTCTATTCTCAGGTCGTAGTAATCTTCGGCGTCTTCCTTCGCGACGACCATGGCCTAGTCCCTCCAGGGCAAAGAAAAAAGGGAGATGGCGACCCATCTCCCCTGATCCTTTTCTGGTCTGGCCAGACACCGGTTCCCGAGATGGGGCGCCGGTGTTTGTGGTGCGGAAACCGGCTACTCCGCGGCTTTCGGCATCGGGTTTACCGACACGTAGGTTCGGCCGTTGGCTTTCTTCGCAAACGACACGGCGCCTGTTTCAAGAGCGAAAAGGGTATGATCCTTGCCCATGCCGACGTTGACGCCGGGATGCCATTGGGTGCCGCGTTGACGAATAATGATGTTGCCGGGAATCACGGATTCCCCGCCAAACTTCTTCACGCCAAGGCGCTTCGACTCTGAATCGCGACCGTTGCGCGACGAACCGCCAGCTTTCTTGTGTGCCATCTTGATGCTCCTTTGCGCCGTTTCAGGCGCCTGCGATCTCTATGAACGCGTTCGCGTCCCGTTTCAAGCCTGCCGCGGCGGCGAAGCCGCCTTCAGCGTCTCAATTATTCCGCTGCGTCCTCGGCCTTGGCCTTCTTCGGAGCCGCCTTTTCCTTCTTCGGCGCGTCTTCCTTGGCCTCGGCCTTGGCAGCCGCCTTCTTCGAAGGCTTGGCGCCGGCAGTCAGGATCTCGGAGATCCGCACGGCGGTGTACTGCTGGCGATGGCCGATCTTGCGGCGCGAATTCTGGCGGCGGCGCTTCTTGAACGCGATGACGGTGCGGGCCTTGCCCTGCTCCACGATTTCGGCGGCGACGGTGGCGCCTTCCACGAAGGGCGCGCCGATGACGACGTTGTCGCCCTCGCCATGCGCCAGAACATGGCCGATCTCGACGATGTCGCCGACCTCGCCCGAAACCTTCTCGATCTTCAGCACGTCGTTGGCGGCTACGCGATACTGCTTGCCGCCCGTTTTGATGACTGCGAACATTTTTTGCCTTTCGCTGTTCGGTCGGCCTTTTCGATCCGGCGCTTCCAGCTTCCGGCCCTGTCGGACCTGTCGCGGAAAAGAGACGGATCGGCCGTCTTTTTGTCAGTCTGCGGGTTCAATAAACAAGAGGCGCGGGTTTCAGCCCACGCCGTTTGCGCGTCGTCCCTAACCGAAGGTGGCGTCGAAGTCAAGGAAAACCGCGCTTTCCGGCAGCCGGCGCAGCCTATGTATCCGCGCGAAGCGCCAGCCATCATTGCTTCCCCGGTCTTCGGCTGCCCCTCACCCGTATCCCCCGCTTCTTCCCGGCAAAACGGATCGCTGGGTGCCTGTCGGCGAAACGTATGAAATACGCCTTATTTGGCCTTGTAACGGGGAGCGACTGCCGCTATCTAGTGCGCCGCTGGCAACAGCCGACCACCATTGCGGAGAAGTGGCAGAGTGGTTGAATGCACCGCACTCGAAATGCGGCATACTCGCAAGGGTATCGGGGGTTCGAATCCCTCCTTCTCCGCCATTATTATTGATTCTGTTGTAATTTTCGGACTTTTTCACCGGTTGTCATAACGGAAAGCCGACCGGTGAGGCAGCACTGCTCGCCCGACTATCTCGTCAAGATCGCAGCCCGGACCTGAAAGCCCATGTGAGCGCCTGGCGGCGACGCTTCCCGAACTCGCCGGCGAAGTCATTTCAATTTTGGAAGAGCGTCACGCGCTTATGCGCAGTTGCGAAAGCACTTCTATGGAGCGGTCTTCCAACACCTCCGTCAGCGGACGCCCGGTCGCGGCCAGCTTTTCGTCGCGCTCGACATTCAACCTTGCGATGTCGTCTTCGTAGCGGCTCACAACCGCCGTCAGCCAGCGATTTACGAGATAGTCCGGCGTCGCCAGTTCGACATTGAAGCGGTCGAGAAGTGCGTTGGCCGTCGCCGCGTCACGCCAGCTTCCGCCTACCACCCATTGGTTGACCGTGAAGAGGCGCGTGAGCCGGCTGCGCGCGTCCACGCCTATCGCGATCAGGTGACAGGGCGCGCTCTCGCGCCCGTCCGGCCGTACGAAGCAGTGGAAATGTCCGTGTTCGCCCACCTCGGCGCTGTTGTCATGGCAATGATAGTACCATTGCGCCCCATGTGCGGGATCGAACACCTCCGGCTCCGGATAGTGCTTCCACGTCACCAGCCCTTGTGACGGCAACACGCGGTTGAGCACGCTTGTGCCCGACTTCGCCAGGATATGCTCGCAATAGGCGATCTCCTGGCTGGCGCGCCGCTTGTCTTCTTCGCTGCTCACAGCGCACCTGCCGAACAGGGGTTAGCCGCTGCGGGAGCTGGCGAAGGCGCCGGAGCGGGAGCGCCGCCGATAGAGTAGCCGTCGGCAATATCGTCATAGTTTCGTTCGCCCGGGGCCGGTGGCGGTGCGGCCGCCGCGCACGGGTTGAGGTTTTCCTCGTGTGCGGCGAGCGCCACCGGCGCGTCGCTGGTCACATGGTCGGCGGCGACCGCGCCAACGGCGACGAGCAATGAGGCTGCGAAGAGGGTGGTGTTCTTGTTGCTCATATTTTCTTGAACCCGTCGAGACCGAAGACAGGGCGGATGAAGATGCCGACCAGACTGCCAAGATAGGCCATCACGAGCCATACCCAGCCATGCAGACTGCCCGAAGCAATGCCTGAAAATAGCGCCCCGATGTTGCAGCCGAAGGAAAGCCGCGCGCCATACCCCATCAGAAGGCCGCCTATGATCGCCGCGACCCAGGAAAGGAAGGGCACGGCCACCTTCGGTGCAAACTTGCCCGCGAGCGCGGCGGCCAGCGCCGCGCCAAGGATGATGCCGAAATTCATGACCGAGGTGACGTCGAACAGCACGCTCTGGTTCAACGCGCGCGCCTGCGCCGGAACCTGCCAGAACGCCCAACTCGACACCGGAATGCCGATAGCTTCGAACGCCTTGGCGCCCCACAGGCCGAAGCCGTAGGTCACTGACCACGGATGGCCCGCGAGAAACAGCGTGACGATGTTGCCGAGCGCGAGGATGACGGCTGCGAAGATCAGCGGCCAAGGTCCATGGAGAAAGCTCGACGGCGAGAACTCGCGCAGGCCGGAGAAGACGGATTCGACGTCGCCATGCCTGCGCTTCTCGATGAAGGCAAGCACACCCACGATTGCGGCCAGCCCCGCCAGCGTCGCCAGCGTGCCTTCGATCGCCCCGAATGTCTCGCCGAAACGCACCACCGGCATCGACGGGAGGTCGAGCCAGAACGGCAGATGCCAGGTGCCGACCGTCGCACCCACGATGAAGCCGAGCAGCGTGACCAGCATGCGCGCGCTTCCTCCACCTACGGTGAACAGCGTTCCCGAGCCGCATCCGCCGCCAAGCTGAATGCCCGCACCGAACAGGAACGCGCCGAAGACGACCGAAACGCCGACAGGCGCCCATGCGCCCGCAAAACTGCGTCCGAGGTCGAGGAAGCCGCTCGTGACAGGAATGAATACGATGGCCGTGATGGCGATCATGATGAACTGCGCCCGCATCGAGCGGCTGCGGCCTTCTGTGGCGAAGCGTTTCCAGCCGCCCGTAAAGCCGAATGAAGCCTGGTAGAGCGCGAGCCCGAGAAGGCCGCCTGTCAGGAACAGCAACGCCTGGGTGGCGCTGACGATGATGGAAAGCGCCGCAGCGCCGGCCACAATCGCCACCGCGATAATGAGGAGCGGCGAACCGTCGATCCGGACGCCCGAGGGTTTGGTGTCGAAAGTTGTGGCGGTCATGTCATCCAGGCCTGTCAGAAAGGAACATTTTATCCCACACGGCTCAGGCTATAAGAAACAACATTCTTCCCCAAAAGCCTGGCCGTTTGAAATTTCCAGGCACGCCTATATGGCATTGCAGAAAACTGTTCCTTCTTACGGCCTGTCTGGTCCGGTATCTTTCCCGCAACTGTTCGCATGGTGAAAGAATGATCCCGAATTTCCATAGGTTTCGCGGGGCGGCGCTCGCCCTTTCCATCGTCGTCGCCGCCAGCCCTGTGCCCGTCGCGCTCCCGGCTTTTGCGCAGGTCGCCGGGGCGCAGGAAGATGCGCGCGCCCGACTGATCCAATACGAATCCAACGCCACCGATCTCACGGCGATCGCTGCGGATGGAGAAAAGACCGTCGTTTTTTTCTTCGCGTCCTGGTGTCCCAACTGCATCCTGACGCTGTCCGAGTTGTCGGAAAAATGGTCCGAGGTCGAGCCTGACATCACCCTCGTCATCGCCGATTACGACACCGAGACCGAACTCAAATCGAAATACGGCGTCACCTACCAGGACACGTTCGTGCTGCTGGATAAAAAGGCCGACGGCGTGAAGCTCTGGAACGCCGGCGGCGTCGCCGGCCTCAACGAAAACACGCGCCAGGCACCTTCAGAATAGACCGCGACGGCGGCCCGCATCGAAAGATCACATATGACACTTTTTTTCGCGTTCGTTGCGGGCGTGGTCACGGTCCTGTCGCCCTGCGTTCTCCCGTTGCTGCCGGTCATCCTGGCCAATTCGACCATCGGAGGCCGTTTGCGCCCGGCAGGCGTCATCGTCGGTTTTGCGGCCTTCTTCAGCGGCGTCACGCTGTTTCTCAGCCTGTTTGTACGCCAGTTTGCGTTGTCGCCCGATGCGCACCGAACCACTGCTGCGCTCATCTTCGTCATCATGGGGCTGGTGCTCGCCATTCCGGCGCTGAAAGCCCGTTTCGAGATGCTTGCCGCGCCCATCGCCAGCCGCTTCGCATCGGGGGGCAGCGCCTCGTCCGGCTTTGGCGGCGGGGTCGTGGTCGGCGCGGGGCTCGGCCTTGCGTGGACCCCTTGCGTCGGGCCGATCATGGCCTCGGTCATCACGCTGGCGCTCAACCAGCAAACGACGTTTTCCTCCGCCCTCACCGCCCTCGCCTTCAGCATGGGCACCGCCATCCCGATGGGGCTCGCGGTTCTTTTCGGGCACAGGCTCTACAGCCGTACGGGGTTTCTGAAACGCAACAGCGCCCGCATCCAGCAGGCGATGGGCGTTCTCATCCTTGCCGTCGGCCTGACAATCTGGTTCGGGGCGGACCGCGCCATTCAACTCGCGCTCTTCCGCGTCTTTCCCGGCTGGGAGCCCTTCCTGACGGGATGGGAACGCGCCGTTGTGAAATGATTTCGATAAAAATGGGTTTCCGGGAATAATTTTATCCGAAGCCCGGAAGCTTTGGCACCCTTTTGATTGCCGCGAAATCACCCTTCTGTGACATTGCCACTGTAGATTTTTCTGGAGTCCTCCCCATGCTTCGTCTCCCAATGCTTCATACGTCCGCCAAGTCCCTCCTCACAGCCGGCGCGCTTTCGGTGTTCGCACTCGCGGTCGGTGCGCCCGCCATTGACGCCGGCGCGCCCGGCTCGTTTCTGAGCGCCGCCTTTGCCCAGCAGACCAGCTACCCCATCATCGTCAATGTCGTGCAATTTTCCGAACTGGCCGAAAACGGCGCAAAGATCGTCGACGTCCGCCAGAAGGCCGCCTTCGAAAAGGGCCACATCCCGGGTGCGGTCAACCTGCCGTGGGCGTCGCTCAACGTTTCCGAACGCGACGGCATCCGCAACGAATTCCAGGAAGATGCTGTCTTCGAGAAGGTCATCAGCGCGGCTGGCCTTGAAAACGGCGACACGCTGGTGATCTACGACAACAACTCCTTGCCCGGTCGCGCCTTCATCGCGCTCGAATATGCCGGCTTCAAGAATATCCACGTCCTCGACGGCGGCATCGACGCTTTCGGCAGTTCGCTCGAGACGGGTCCGGCCGAAGTCGCGGCAAGCAACTTCAAGATCACCGACAAGCATGACGTGCGCGTCGACAAGGCCTATGTGGAAGCCCGCATCAGCGCGCCCGACGCCGTGGTCGTCGATGGCCGCAACTCCGACGCCTTCGTGGACGGCCACATTCCGGGGGCCAAGTCGCTCGTCGCCTCGCGCCTGCTGACCGATGAGCGCAAGCTCCAGCCGGAGGACGTGATCAACAAGCTGCTGGCTTCGCGCGGCATCGACAAGGAAAAGGAAATCCTCTCCTATTGCGGTTCGGGCGTCGCGGCGGCCAACAATTACATCGCGCTGCGCAATCTGGGCTACACCAACGTGCGCATCTATGACGAAAGCTGGGATGAGTGGAGCCGCGATCCGGCTGCCGGCCAGTCGCTTGCGCTGGGCAACTACGCCTTCACCGGCCAGGATGTTTCGGAAGAGTCGTCGCAGGGTCCGCGCTTCCTCACAGCCGATCAGGTAAAGGAACTTGCCGCCAACCCGAATGTCGTCGTCGTCGACGTACGCTCCCCATCGGACTACAGTGCTGGCCAGATCCCGGGCTCGGTGAACGTGTTCTGGGATACGACCCTCGACGAAAACCGTGTCCTCAAGGACACCGCCGAGCTGAAAAAGCTCTATCAGGAAGCAGGCGTCACGCCGGACAAGCAGGTCATCCTGTTTACGCGCGGCGGCGTCCAGCTCACGCACTCCTACACGGTGCTGTCATTGCTCGGCTTCCAGAATGTCGACTTCTTCACCGGCAAGTTCGAAGGGTGGGAAAACGGCGCGATGCGCCGGGGCTGACTGCGGCTCTCCAGACAATTTCGGAAAAGGCCGTCGCAACGTTGACGGCTTTTTCTTTTCCGGCCGTGCGCGGCTGGAAGATTTCAGGTAGCAAGCATCAAAGACTGAGGCTTTTCAGAAAGGCGGAAAACAGTTCCTGCTGGGTCGAAAGGTTCAGCTTGGCGTAAAGCTTCTGGCGATGGGTCTTCACCGTCGTCGTCGAAATGCCGAGATGATATCCGATCGATTCGCTGGAATGTCCTTTCAGGATGAGGAGAGCGACTTCCCGCTCCCTCGGACTGAGCAGCCCGCGCCCGAAGCTGGAAAACAGATGATCGATCGGCCGGGACTGCGGACGCGGCTTCGCGGGCGAGAGATGCGCCCACAGCCGCCGGAAGATCGCGGCGATCAGGGGGTGCGCCTGCCGCAGCCTTGCAATCGACGCCTCGTCGAAACCGCCCTCGCCGCGGATGCGCGACAGGCTGATCTCAGCCATCTCGTCGCCGGGCAGACCTATGGCCAGGATCAGTTCCTCCAGACCTTCCGGCCACCCATGGGTGCGGTAGCCCAGTTCTTCGTCCTCATGCCGGCGAATGTCCAGATTGCGATAAAGGCCGGAGTCGAAATAATCGTCGGGCGCCAGATCGCGGATCAGGTAGACGCCCGGCTTCAGACCTTCGAGATAGGAATTGTAGACCGGATTGAGCGTATAGGTTCCGGCGATATACAACTCGACGGCGCGCTTGGCGCGCGGACCGGAAAACGTATCGAAGACGTAGCTTGGGCCCCCGGTTCGCCTGTAGACGACCGACAACGCCAGCTCGAAACGCACGACCGATCCTATAGCCGCAAGCAGGGCCTTTATCCCGTCTGGTTGGTCATGGCGCTCGAATGCATGTGCAAACGGCTCTATCCAGCGATCGGTCGTTATGTCGGACATCGTTTGTGTGGGATCATCCGCAGGGAAACGGCCTGCTCCCGCGCGGCCGCGCTACGAAGCTTTCTGACACGGATTTTCCCGTCGCGTCCAGCCCCGGAGGCATCTGCGTCACAGGTCCACCTTGGGGTGGATAGCGCGGCCGGCGTGCCCGTGCATGATGGCCGGCGCGAACACGGATGGGGCTGGAACGCCACGCGCGGCGACCTTGCCGGGCCTGTGCTGTGGCGATCACCCACGCCGTGTGGACGAGCGTACGAGAAGAAAGAGAAAAAGCATGAAAATCAGGGAATTCGGCGTCGAAATATGGATGAACGCCTATGAGAACGACGCGAAATACAATCTTGCGGAAACCTGCGTCCACTCGCTTACCATTTCCGAACTGCTGAAGCTCTCGGGGCGCAACGACGAAGCGCTTTCCGAATTGCTGCCCATGTGGATGGGATATGGCGAGATCGAAGGCTCCGACCGGCTGAAAGACGCAATCCGCAACCTCTATGAGAAGCAGGAACGCGAAAACGTCATCGTCACCCATGGAACCATCGGCGCGAATCATCTTGTCCATTCGGCGCTGGTCGAACCCGGCGATGTGGTGGTTTCGATCGTGCCAACCTATCAGCAGCATTATTCGATACCGGAAAGCTGTCTGGCCCAGGTGCGGCTCGTCTGGCTGAAGCCCGAGAACGACTTCCTGCCGGACCTCGCGGAGCTTGCGGAGGCGGCGAAGGGGGCGAAGCTGATCGCGCTGACCAATCCCAACAACCCGACCGGCGCGCTGATCGACCGTGCCGGGCTGGAAGCGATCGCCGCCATCGCCCGCGCCGAAGGCGCATGGGTGCTGTGCGATGAGGTCTATCGCGGCATCGATCAGGAGGGCGACGGCTTTACACCGGCCATGTGCGATCTTTACGAGAAAGGCATTTCGACCTGTGGCATGTCGAAGGCCTACTCGCTTGCGGGCCTGCGGCTGGGATGGATCGCAGCGCCGGAAGAACTTATCAGGATGGTCTCGATCCATCGCGACTACACGACAATCAGCGTCGGCCGGATCGACGATCATTTCGCTGCGCTCGCTCTCGAAAACAGCGAGCGGGTTCTGGGGCGCAGCCGCAGGATCACCCGCGCGAACCTGGCCGTTCTCGATGCGTGGGTCGCCGCCGAACCGCGCATAGACTATGTGCGGCCGAAGTCAGGGACGACCGCCTTCCTGCGCTACGATCTCGACATGCCTTCCGCCGAGCTGTGCCGCACCTTGCAGGCGCAGACGGGCGTGATGCTCCTGCCCGGCTCGGCGCTCGATATGGAAGGCTGGCTGCGCATCGGCTACGCCTGCGATACGCAGGTGCTGGAAAAAGGCCTCGACCTGTTCTCCGGGTTCCTCGCCAGACAAGGCTGATCTCAAAAAAGAAAGATCGCCGCCGCCCCGCTCCGGGTTTTCGCGAAATGGCGCGAAAGCCCGCATGAGATCTTTGACGAACTGTATCGGCGCACCCGCGTTTGCGGGCCGCATCCCCGTTCGGAGCGCCCGTCACCGCATTCTGGGCAGGCTCGTGTTCACAAGGTTCTGGCCCACAGGGCCGGCGCGTGTTACCGCGCAGGCGAATTCCGGCCTGCCGGCTTCCCGAGAGAGCTTTGGAAGGCCCGGCGCTACCTTGCAAGAGAAAGATCCATGACCAAGTTCTGCCTTCGCGTCGCCTGTGTTTCGACCCGTGGAATCGTCGCCGCCATCTCGTCTTTTCTGGCCGAGCAAGGATGCAACATCACCGACAGCGCGCAGTTCGACGACAGCGACACCGGCCGCTTCTTCATGCGTGTCAGCTTCCGCAGCGAGGAGGGCCGCACGCTCGACGAACTGCAATCGGGATTCGGTCCGGTCGCCGGACGGTTCGGCATGAATGCCGAGTTCTTCGACGAAAGCGCCAAGCGAAAGGTCATCCTGATGGTGTCCCGCTTCGGCCACTGCCTGAACGACCTGCTCTATCGCTGGCGCATTGGCGCCCTGCCCATCGATATCGTGGCCGTGATCTCCAATCACATGGACTATCAGAAGGTCGTCGTGAACCACGACATTCCTTTCCACTGCATACGTGTCACCAAGGACAACAAGGCGGAAGCCGAGGCCGCGCAGATGCGCATCGTGCGCGAAACCGGCGCGGAACTCATCGTGCTGGCGCGCTACATGCAGGTGTTGTCCGACGAGATGTGCCGGGAGATGTCCGGGCGCATCATCAACATCCACCACTCCTTCCTGCCGAGTTTCAAGGGGGCCAACCCCTACAAGCAGGCCTATGAACGAGGCGTGAAGCTGATCGGCGCAACCTCACACTACGTCACCGCCGACCTCGACGAAGGCCCTATCATCGAACAGGACACCGTGCGCATCACCCATGCCCAGTCACCCGAGGACTATGTCGCGCTCGGTCGCGACGTGGAGGCTTCGGTGCTGGCGCGCGCCATCCATGCTCATATCCACGGGCGCGTGTTTCTCAACGGCGACAAGACCGTGGTCTTCCCGGGATCGCCCGGCTCCTACGCCTCCGAACGCATGGGCTGATTTCATCCGGCGTTGAAACCGGGCTCCGGCGGCGTCGACAGACCTGCGGGCGCGCAAGGGCGGGCCGCCCGAACCTGTCGGCGATCTGGGGCACCTGCTTCCTTCAGTGTGAGCGGGACTGCTCCGAGGACGCCATCAACTCTCCGGCAACGGTTGCGATCAGTTCCGCCAGGCTTTCCATCAGATCGGTCGCCCCGCTTGTCTTGCGCCAGAACAGGCCGATGTCGCGCCGGAAGTCGCCCGATTCCAGATGCAGCAACGCCATGTCGCTCGATACGGCAGCACCAACGCAGGCAAGCTGCGGCAACAGCGTGACGCCCATGCCGGCGATCACCATCTGGCGCAGCGTCTCAAGGCTCGTGCCCCGAAAATCGTCATATTCGCGCACGCCGTAGCGACGGCAAAGGGCCAGCGCCTGATCACGCAGGCAATGGCCTTCTTCCAGAAGCATGAGTTGCTGGCTCGAAAGCGCATCGGCAGGCGCCTGCGCCCGCCCGGCCAGTTCATGCCCGCAAGGTACAGCCAGTCGCAACGGCTCGCTGAACAGCTTGCGTCCCGTAAGATGCGGATCTTCGACGGGCAGCGCAAGCAGCACGGCGTCGATCTGACCATCGACCAGCCGCCGCAGAAGAATGCTGCTCTTTTCCTCCGTCAGCAGGATTTCCGTGGAAGGAAAGCTGCGCATGAAGCGGGGCACGACATGCGGCAGGAGATAGGGCCCCAGCGTGGGGAAGACGCCCAGATGCAGGCGTCGCGTGCCGCCGGCGCAATGTCTGGCGGCTTCATCGCGCAGTTGCGCCACTTCATCGAGAATGGCGCGCGCGCGTCTGACCGCCGCTTCGCCGGCCTGTGTCAGGATCAGGCCGCGCGGCGCGCGCTCGAACAGCCTGACGCCAAGCTCCTTCTCCAGCTTGCGGATCTGCGCCGACAGCGTCGGCTGGCTGGCGCGGCAGACTTCCGCCGCGCGGTGGAAATTGCGCTGGTCCGCCAGCGCAACGAGATATTCCAGTTCGCGCAGGTTCATCGCCTGTGAAGCCTCAGGCGGCCCGCACCCCGGCCGGCAGGCGGATCAGATAGTCGAAGGCGGCGAGCGATGCCCTCGCCCCCTCGCCCATCGCGATCACGATCTGCTTGTAGGGCGCGGTCGTGCAGTCGCCGGCCGCGAACATGCCGGGGATCGACGTCGCGCCATGCTCGTCGACGACGATCTCGCCGCGCGCGTTGAGCGAAAGCGCGCCTTTCAGCCATTCGGTGTTGGGCACGAGGCCGATCTGCACGAAGATGCCCTCGAGCGCCAGATCGCGCGTTTCGCCGCTCACGCGATCTTCATAAACGAGACCGGTGACGCGCTTGCCGTCGCCCTTCACCTGCGTGGTGCGGGCCGAGGTGACGATGGTCACGTTGGGCAGGCTCTTCAGCTTGCGCTGAAGCACCTCATCGGCGC
The DNA here is from genome assembly GCF_040545755.1 of Aquamicrobium ahrensii. NCBI lineage: Bacteria > Pseudomonadati > Pseudomonadota > Alphaproteobacteria > Hyphomicrobiales > Phyllobacteriaceae > Aquamicrobium > Aquamicrobium ahrensii. Next base: position 63,271 of record NZ_JBEPMN010000017.1, on the reverse strand, counting down.
GCAGCACCTTGTCGAACTCGATCAGCGTGACATGGCCGACCACGCCGGCGAGATCGATCGCCGCCTCGACGCCGGAATTGCCGCCGCCGATCACCGCGATGCGCTTGCCCTTGAACAGCGGGCCGTCGCAGTGCGGGCAGAACGCCACGCCCTTGCCGATGTACTGCTCCTCTCCCGGAACGCCCATCCTGCGCCAGCGCGCGCCCGTCGACAGGACCACCGATGCGCCGGTCAGCGCCGCGCCCGAGGCCAGCGTCACTCTGAAGCCGTCAGCCACCTGCTCAAGCTTCGTCGCCTGCTGACCATTGATGATCTCGGCGTCATATTCGCGCACATGGGTTTCGAGCGCGCGGGCCAGCTTCGGCCCTTCCGTATGCGGCACTGAAATGAGGTTCTCGATCGACATGGTGTCGAGCACCTGGCCGCCGAAACGCTCGGCGACGACGCCGGTGCGGATACCCTTGCGCGCGGCGTAGACGGCCGCCGCGGCTCCCGCCGGGCCGCCGCCCACGACGAGCACGTCGAAAGGAGCCTGCGCATTGATCGCCTCGACGGCGCGGTCCGCCGCCCCGGTGTCGATCTTCGCCAGAATCTCCTCAACGCCCATGCGGCCCGCCCCGAAAGGTTCGCCGTTGAGGAAGATGGAGGGAACCGACATCACCTGCCGCTCGGAGACTTCCGACTGGAACAGAGCGCCGTCGATGGCGACATGCTCGATGCCCGGATTGAGCACGGCAAGCAGGTTGAGCGCCTGCACCACGTCCGGGCAATTCTGGCACGACAGGGAGAAATAGCTTTCGAACCGGAAGCTGCCCTTGAGCGCCTTGATCTGGTCGATGAGCGCCTGCTCCACCTTGGGCGGATAGCCGCCGACCTGCAGCAGGGCCAGCACCAGCGAGGTGAATTCGTGGCCGAGCGGAATGCCGGCGAAGGTGAGGTGGATGTCTTCGCCTGGCGAGGTGAGCGCAAACGACGGCACGCGCGCATCGGCCGTTTCGCCGCGCCGGAGCGTGATCTTGTCCGACTGCTCGCGGATCTGTTCGAGCAGTTGCAGCAGCTCGCGCGACTTGGCGTCGTCACCAGCATAGGCGATGATTTCAACCGGACGCGCCAGACGTTCGAGATAGCCCTTGAGCTGGGTTTTCAGGTTGGCGTCGAGCATGTCGGTGTTCCTCTGCGAAGTAGGGGAAAGTCCTGCCGACCTTCCCGGCGTTTGCGACCGGGCAGCGTCTGGGAATACGCCGCCCGGCTCTTGTCTTTTCGGGATCAGATCTTGCCGACGAGGTCGAGCGAAGGAGCAAGCGTGGCTTCGCCTTCCTGCCACTTGGCGGGGCAAACCTCGCCCGGATGCGCGCGCACATATTGCGCGGCCTTGATCTTGCGCACCAGGTCCGACGCATCGCGGCCGATGCCCTCGGCGGTGATCTCCATCGCCTGGATGACGCCGTCCGGATCGACGATGAAGGTGGCGCGATCGGCAAGGCCCTCACCTTCGCGCATCACGCCGAAATTGTTGGTCACGACGCCGCTCGGGTCTCCGATCATGGTGTAGTTGATCTTGCCGATGGTGTCGGAGGAATCATGCCAGGCCTTGTGCGTGAAGTGTGTGTCGGTCGAAACCGAATAAACCTCGACGCCCATTTTCTGCAGCTCGCCATAGTGATCGGCAACGTCGCCAAGCTCGGTGGGGCAGACGAACGTGAAGTCGGCAGGGTAGAAGAAGAAAACAGCCCACTTGCCCAGCACGTCCTCATCGGTGACGGAAATGAACTTACCCTGGCGGTAAGCCTGAGCCATGAACGGCTTGATCTTCGAATTTATGGTCGCCACAATGCACTCCTTTCAGAACGGTTGCCGTCGATATAGATGTTGCAGCGCAACACGTAAAATCGATTGGTCGCAAAAAATCGATAGATACTGTCTATCGGGATGGTCAGCCGAGCCCAAAGCGGCCGAATTCCGCTGAAAACCGGTCAATTTCGGCAATATTTGCCAGTTTTTCAGTGGGTTGCGATTTTGCATATCTGCCATGCCGTCGCTGACCTGCGGCACTTTTCAACAGGGCGGACGCTGGCTCGCGTCTTCGAGACGCCCATGCGGGTCAATCGCCGGCGAAATATTTCCAGAAAAAAGCGGGTTTTTGTGCGCATCTGCGAAAAGCAGGAAACGGTTTGTCGCACCGTTTCCGTCAAACTGTGAAACGGCCTATGCAGCCCTGCGATAATCCAGCTTCCGCGCCAGCCAGCAGCCAAGCATCGCCCCCGAAACCCTGCCGCTGGAATCGCGGCTGATATGCAGGGTCCAGTCGCCGGGGGCCGGCGCATCCATGGAACGGCGGGTGCGAACCAGCCAGATGTCGGGCCCGGCGGGATGGACCGGCTCCATGCGTCCTTCGCCGAACCGACCGCTGAACAGCACGAAAGCCGCACCGCCATGCGTTTCTATGCGCAGGTTCGCGCCCGTTTCGGCGCAAACGTAATCGCCGGCGATCTCGCCTGCATCGGCCATCTCGACGACCGGAACCGGATGCATGATGGTATCGAGATTGTCCCGCAGGCGGCGCATGCGCAGCGCCTCGCCGTTGCGCTCCACAATGGTATCCGTCGATTCGAGGCGGCCTTCGGCCGTCTGGAACAGCGTCTCGGGACTGGTGGCGAAGCGCAGCTTCGCCATGTCGCCTTGCGGCTCCAGCCGGGCGAGCAGGCCGGTCGTCGGGCAAAGCCACTGGCCTTTCCAGTCAGACGCAACCGCTTTACCGGCGGGTTGCGCCAGCCCCAGTCCGGCCCGGAACAGCCCCACTGCCGCCCCGTGCGCATCCGCCTCATGATTGAACATCACAACGACTGAAATCCGCTCGTCGCGTGCATTGAGGCGGTGGGCGCGAAAGCCGCGCAACGCGCCGCCATGACCGGTTACGGCTAAGCCCGAGATTTCGTCATGCGCCAATCCGAAGCCGTAACGGGCCGCACTGCCGTCAGCGAACCGGGGCTTCGCCGAAATGCGGCGATAGATCGAGTTTTCATCTTCGCGCGTGGCGTCGATCCAGCGCTCGTAGGCCAGCAAGTCGTCCAGCGAGGCCGATATGCCCGCATCGCCGGTCCAGTACACTCCGTTGTCAGCCGCAAGAAAGCCGACGGCGTCGTTGCCCTCGTAGCCGGTGACGCTATCGACCGGATGGCGCGTGTCGGGGGCCAGCACGGCTGTGGCCATGCCCGCCGGCTCCCAGATATGACGTCGGCAGAGATCCTCCAGCGCCTTGCCTGAAACGGTCGCCAGTTCGGCGAGGATGCGGTAGTTGCAGTTGCAATAGGAGTAACCGGCGCCCGGATGGAAATGGCCGCCCCGGATCGCAGCCACCATGGGGAGGGCATCCTCGCGCCTAAAGGTTTGCTCCGCTCTCGCGCCTTCCAGAACCGTCATCGCCCAGTAGTCGCGCAGCCCCGACTGGTTGTCGCAGAGCTGTCGAACCGTGGGGCGGCGGCCTTCAAAGTTCGGAAGAAAATCGGGCAGGACGGCTTCCAGAGCCTCCGTGCCGCCGAACTCGCCAAGAATGGAGCCGCAGGTGAACTGCTTGGAGATGGAGCATATCGGCAAACGTGTCCGCCGCGTCATGCGTGCATGCGTTTCAAGTGAAGCATATCCCCAGACTCGGCTGGCCACCTCCTTGCCCTCATGCACGACCACAGCCACCCCACCCGGACCGGCGAACCGGATGGGCAGGAGGTTGAGAGCGGCTTCGAGGGCGGGGAGGTTCAGGGATTTCATAGGCGCGCATCATCCCGTTAACGCACGGGATTGCAATCGCCCACTTGCAGGAAACACCGGGTGTTTGTTGGGCCACCTGCACTCACGCCCGCCACCGTCGCGCCGAGGTTGGACGGGCGACCAGATGGCCACCGCCTACGACATGAAGCACGGCGTGCTAGCTGGCCGGGACCATCGCCCACAACTTCTCGAACACGCCTTTCGCCTTGCCGGGATTCTTCACGGCTTTGGCGGCTTCCAGATTGACCGGTTTTCCGACGGCGACCAGCATCACCATGCCCATGCCGTAGTGGGGCGTGCATTTGATGCCGTAAACGCCTTCCTCACTGACTGTATAGGTGATTTCCTCGTTGATCTTTCCCTTGAACGGGTCTGCGCCCTCCGGCATCATTCCCTTGATGCTTTCGGCGTTGTGGCCCTTGTCGACCGCGACGAAGCGGATTGTGTCGCCGGGCGCGGCCTGAACGAAGTCGGGTTCGAAGACCATCGTCCCCTTTTCCCCCTTGTTCAGCATGTGGACCTCAAATTCAGCCGCCCCCGCGCCCTGCACGGCGATGGCCATCACCCCCGCAGCGAGCGCCGCGGCAACAAGCATTGTTTTCATGATTTTTCCTTCCGTATCTCCACGTTTCCGGTTTCGTCCGGTATCTAGCGCGAACCGGAACACCCAACTTTGCGGAAGCACAAACAGCGGCCAGATGCGGGCTTTCAACGACAACTTGTTCCCCGGGGCGCTCCGTGGGAAAGTCCCGCACTCATTTGGAGAACCAGATTGAATCGCCTCGACCCCTCGCTGATTTCCGGAATGCCGCCCTTTGAAGGAATTGCTCCGGACGATCTGGCGGACATGCTCCGCAGCGCCAGGCCCAGCCGCGTGAAGGAGGGAGCCGCGATCTTCGGCCAGGACGAGCCGGCGCAATCCTTCTTCCTGCTGCTTGACGGACGGGTGCGCGTCGTCAAGACGACGCCCGACGGGCAACAGGTCGTCATGCGCTACATCATGCCCGGCGAGCTTCTGGGCATCGCGCAGGCGCTGGGCCGCAGCACCTACCCAGCGACGGCGCTGGCGGTGATGGATTGCCTCGTGCTGGTGTGGAATGGCCAGCTATGGAGCGAATTCGCTGCAAGATGGCCGAGCTTTGGCCAGAACACCTACAAAACCGTGGGGCTGCGGCTGCAGGATGCGCAGACGCAGGTGATCGAAATGGCGACCGAACAGGTGGAGCGGCGCGTGGCGCACGCCTTGCTGCGGCTGGCCCATCAATCGGGACGCAAGACGGACAACGGCATCCTGATCGACTTTCCGATCTCGCGGCAGGATATCGCCGAAATGACCGGCACCACGCTTCATACGGTGAGCAGGCTCCTGACCGCATGGGAAGAAAAGGGACTGGTCGGCGGCGGCCGCATGCAGGTGTGCATCACCGACCCGCACGGGCTGCTCCTGCTGGCCGATGGCAGGACCGGCCGGTCCTGAACCTTCTCAACCCTGCCGACCGCGGATGGCTTCCATCAAGGCGTTACGGAAATCGTCGCCATCGATTTGATGCGCGCGTATCGCGTCCTCGACCGTATGGAAAGGAGCGATCGGGCAGCCGACGCACAGCAGGCCGTGGTCGAGCACCACGCGGACGGTCGCCGGCCAAAGCCGCATGATTTCATCCATGCTCATGTCGTCCCGATATTGCCTGTTGGTGGGCATGGCGCACGCTGGCCTTTCCAGCCAAAGAGCTGCGTTGGAAAGAAAATGGGCGCGTCCGTGACGCGCCCACTCCCGCCCGCGATTATTCGCCGAGGCTTCCGGCCGGACCGGAGTGCATGATCTCGTCATCCTTCGGTCCGTCGACGATCAGGTAACCGGCCAGCCCACGCTCGGCACGCGACAGCGCATGGTCGACCAGCACATAGTGGCCGCCGCGATCGATCTTGAAATCGACGATGGTCGCGCCGCCTGGCGGCACCGTGACGGTCTGCACTCCCGTCACGGGAGGCGACGTCACGCTGCCCAGCGTGTAGACATGATCGAATATCTCGCCGATCACGTGGAAGGACGAGGTGTAGTTCGGCCCGCCAACGCCAAAGAAGATGCGCACCGTCTCGCCAGCCGTTGCATAAAGGGGATGCGAGTTGGTGAGCGCCCCCACCGAGCCGTTGAACAGGAAGTATTCCGCCCGCTCGGAGATCAGCTTGTCGTAGTCCATCTCCATCTCGCCCTGCGTGCCGAATGGCTCGACGGTATAGAGTTCGCCCTGCATCACATAGAATTCACGATCGACCTGAGGCAATCCGCCTTCCGGCTCCACGAGGATGAGACCGTACATGCCGCTGGTGATGTGGTGAGCCACGCTGGGCGTCGCGCAGTGATAGACGTAGATGCCCGGCTTGAGCGCCTGGAAGGTCACCACCGCTTCCTCGCCCGGCGCGATCTGCGTGAAGTCCGCACCACCGCCCGGACCGGTCGCTGCATGGAAGTCGACCGAATGCGGCATCACGCTGTCAGAGGCGTTCTTCAGGTGAACCTCGACGGTGTCGCCCACGCGCACCCGCAGGAACGGGCCAGGAACCTTCCGGTTGAAGGTCCAGTAGACATAGGTCGTTCCGTCATCGAGCTTGCCCTTCAGCTCCACCGTCTCCATTTCGACCTTCACCACCTGAGGCGGACGCTGGCCGATGGGACCGGGCAGATCGGCGGGATCGTGAACGATGTCGGCCGCATCCGTGTCCATGGCCTCGCGCGGTCCGGGCATCACATGAATCAGGCCCTCCATGCCCGCCTCCCGGTGACCGGCGATCGAGCAGAAATAGGCGAATTCACCGACTTTCGTCGCGATGAAGGAGAAGGTGGAGGAAGCGTTTATACCCACCACGATAGACGAGCGGGCCGGATATTGGTCGATGACCACATCGTGCTCGGCGCCTTCGCCGTTGATGAGGTTGACCTGCACGAGCTCGCCCTCATGCACCATCAGCGTCGGATTGATCTGGCCGTCGATGTCGCCGCCGACGCCGAGATAAACCATCCGTCCGCCCGCGATCCCCGTCTTCAAGGTGAAGATGGTGGCGTTGTGGTAGCTGACGGCCGGAGACGCGCCCGCATTGCCTGCATCAGGCGTCGGCGTCGCCGGCTGCGCGGGATCCGCCTGCGCCAGATCCGTGGCTGCTCCGTGGTTGTGCGCCTGTCCCATGGCCGGCGACAGCATCAGCATGAATGCGCCGGCCATCGTCGCAAGCCACCGCACAGGACGCTTGCCGGGAGTTTTGCGCCGGACACCGCTTGGCGGGCCGGTTCTGTTTCCACTGTTCACCGGGAAAACTCCTCTGTCGATGATGTCAGATGGAGTTTATCCGCACCGCCGGGACGGACTTTGCGCAAACACAAACAATTGCGAAGGAGGGCTTGTCAGCCCCGCTTGCCGCCCGCTTCGCGGGATTCATCGGCTGAAGACGCCTGTCCGCCGCCGATCCGGTCGCCTTCATCATCGATGAATATGCGCTCGGCAGCCCCGTCAAGATCGTCATACTGGCCACTTTTTAGCGACCACAGGAAAGCCCCGAGCGCCACCCCGCCCAGCGCCAGCGCCAGCGGCACCAGATAGATGAGGCTGCCCGTCATCCGACCGCCCCCGGCAAAATCGCCCGGCTTGCGCGCGGACGGCGCCTCATCTGATCGCCCGGTAGCTGTGCCAGGTCGCGTGACCGAGCAGCGGGAAGATCACGATCAGGCCGACGAGGCCGGTGACAACGCCGATCAGGAAAAGCACAAGCACGATAGCGCCCCACATCAGCATGACCGGCAGGTTCCTGAACACCATGGAGATGGACGTTCCCATCGCCGTGAAGGCGTCGATCTTCTCGGCCAGCAACATGGGAATGGAGAAGGTGCTGATGGCGAAGGAGAAGGCGGCGAACAGGCCGCCAACCACGGCGCCGACCACCAGCATGCCCCACCCCTGCGGCGTTGTGAACAGCATCGCGGCGATATGGTCTATGCCGGGGAATGGCCGCAGGCCGAAGAACAGCGCGTAGATGATGACCGCCGCGCGCATCCACACAAGCATCAGCAGACACAATATCGCGCCGGTGAACCACACCTGCGCGCCCGATTCCGCCTTGACGAAGATCATGCTCGCAAGGCTCACCGGCCTGCCTTCCTCCAGGTCGCGGCTCTTCTGATAAAGGCCGATGGCGACCAACGGACCGACGACCATGAAGCCGGCCAGCGCCGGGAACAATATGTAGTCGAGCTCCAGCCTGAAGAGGCAGGTCACGACGGCCAGCGACAGCACGAACACCACCAGCCCGTAGGCGAGGCTGGGCAGGGGCTTGCGCCACAGGTCGCGCCAGCCTGCTGCCAGCCAGCCGAAGGCGGCGCTTGCCGGGAGGTTGCGCCGGCGCTGTTGGGCCAGGGGCAGAGGCGTGCTTTCAGTGCGTCCCATGAACTTCCTCCTCAGCAGGCCGACCTGGCGGCGCGGTAGGTTCCCGCCCCGTCAGCCGCCTTTTCATGCGGCACGCACTCCGGCTGGGAGCCAAGCGCGACATAAACGAGATGGGCGTTGGCGCCGACGAACAGCAGCACGCCGGCGGTCACGATCAGCACCGAAATCAGCCGCCAGTTAACAAGGGTGGCGCGGCGCACGCTCCGGCTGCCGGCGTTCATTGGGCGCCTCCGCCAAGCGCGCCGACATAGAGCGCCAGAATCTTGATATCGACCGGCGAAAGCCGACCCTGCCAGTGCGGCATATGCCCCTGCCGGCCCGAATAGATGGTCGTGAACACCGACTGAGCGTCGCCACCATAGATCCAGTTCCCGTCGGTCAGATCGGGCGCGCCGACCTCGACCATGCCCTTGCCCTCCTCGCCGTGGCAGGCCGCGCAGTTCGCCGTGAACACGTCCTGTCCCACCTCCAGCCGGGCCCGATCGGCTTCGGACAGCTGCTGGCCGGACAGCGAGCGCACATAGGCCGCCACCGCGCTGACCTGCGCCATCTCGAGCACGCCGTCGCGGCCGAAGGCCATCATCTGGGAGACCCGCGTGTCGTCATTGGTCGAATTGATGCCGACGCCGATGGTCTCGGCGACGGTCTCCGGGTCGCCGCCCCACAACCACGCGCCGGCGGCGAGGTCGGGGAAACCGGGACCACCTGTGCCGCGCACGCCGTGGCAGACGGCGCAATTGTCAACGAACAGCGTGCGGCCGGTGTCGCGCACATGGCGCATCAGCTCGTCGTCGGCAGCGATGGCGGCGAAATCCTCCGTGGCGATGCGGTCGGTCCAGACCGCTCGCGAAGCCGTCGCCTCCTCGACCTGTCGCGTCACCACAGTGCGCTGGTCGATGCCGAGCAGCCCCTTGGTGTAGGTCCAGCCGAGCGGCCAGGCCGGCATCAGCAGCCAGTAGCCAATCGAGAAAAGCGTCCCGGCGATCAGGAAGAAGAACACCACGCGCGGGATTGGCGTGTTCAGTTCCTCAATGCCGTTCCACTCATGGCCGGTGGTCAGCCGTCCGGTGACGGGATCGTGCTTTTCGGTTGCCATGCGCCTACTCCCCCGGCCGGTCGTCATCATCATCGAGAATGCTTTTCTTGGCCCGGTCGAAGCGCTTCCTGTTGGCCGGCCAGAAGGCGTAGACGAGCACCCCGACGGCGAAGATGATCAGATAGAAAAGCCCCCAGCTCTTGGCGAAGGCGACGAGCGTTTCATGGTCCATAGCCTCACTCCCGCGCCGACGCCGTCTGGTGCGCGGCGTCCGTCAGGCCGCCGAGTATCTGCAGATAGGCGACCAGCGCGTCCATCTCGGTGATGCGGGCGGGGTCGCCGTCGAATGCCCTGATGTTGGTCGCCTCGCCGTAGCGTTCGGCCACGCCCTGTGCATAGCTGCTGTCGGGATTGGCCTGCCCGAAAGCATCCCATTGCGCATTGGCGATCATCTCATCGGTATAGGGAACGCCGACCTTGCGCTGGGCCGCCAGATGCAGGCCGAGGTCGTCGTATTTCAGCTCGTTGCGCATCAGCCAGCCATATTTCGGCATCACCGATTCCGGCACCACGTCGCGCGGGTTGATGAGGTGGGCGACATGCCAGGCGTCGGAATATTTGTCGCCGAGGCGGGCGAGGTCCGGCCCCGTGCGCTTCGAACCCCACAGCATGGGATGGTCGTATTGCGACTCCACCGCCAGCGAGAACGGGCCGTAGCGCTCGACCTCGTCGCGCAGCGTACGGATCATCTGCGAATGGCAGGCGTAACAGCCCTCGCGGATGTAGATGTTGCGGCCGGCCAGTTCGAGCGGTGTGTAGAGGCGCATGTCGGGCGCTTCCTCAACCGTCTCGTCGATGGTGAACAGCGGGGCGATCTCGACCAGCCCGCCGATCGAGGCGACCGCTACGATGGCGATCACGAAGCCGATGGCGTTGCGTTCCAGTTTGCGGTGAAAGCTGGGCATGGTCACTCTCCCGGCTGGACGGCGGTGGACGGCTGTAGTTCGGGCACGTCGGCGTCCGTCCCGGCTGCCGCTGCTTGCGTGCGGGACATGCGGATCGTCATGAAGACATTGTAGGCGCCGACGATCGCGCCGGCGAGGAAGAACAGCCCGCCCACGGTGCGTGCGATATAGTAGGGATGCATGGCGACGAGGCTGTCGATGAAGGAATAGGCCAGCGTGCCGCTGTCATTGTAGGTGCGCCACATCAGGCCCTGGATGATGCCCGAGTTCCACATCGCGAAGACATAGATGATCGTGCCGGAGAGCGCGAGCCAGAAGTGGACCTCGACCAGTTTCGGCGAATACATGCGCTCCTGCTTCCACATCCACGGCACCAGCGCGTAGATGGAGCCGTAGGTGATCATCGCCACCCAGCCGAGCGCGCCGGCATGCACGTGGCCCACGGTCCAGTCGGTGTAGTGCGACAGCGAATTGACGGCGCGGATGGCCATGAACGAGCCCTCGAAGGTGGAAAGCCCGTAGAACACGGCCGCCACCATCATGAAGCGAAGCGTGGCGTCGGTGCGCACGCGGTCCCACGCGCCATTGAGCGTGGCCAGCGCATTGCCTGCCGAGGCCCAGGACGGCACCAGCAGCACCAGCGAAAAGGTCATGCCCAGCGTCTGCACCCATTGCGGCAGCGCCGTGTAGTGCAGGTGGTGCGAGCCCGCCCACATATACATGAAGGTGATGCCCCAGAAGCTGATGATGGAGAGCCGGTAGGAGAAGATCGGCCGTTCGGCGCGCTTGGGCAGATAGTAATACATCATGCCGAGGAAGCCGGCGGTGAGGAAGAAGGCGACGGCGTTGTGGCCATACCACCATTGGGTCATCGCATCCTGCACGCCGGAAAACAGCGAGTAGCTCTTGGCGTGACCGAAGGAGACCGGCACGGCGAGATTGTTGATGATGTGCAACACCGCCACAACCAGAATAAAGGCCATGTAGTACCAGTTGGCGACATAGATGTGCGGCTCCTTGCGCCGCTGCAGGGTGCGGATATAGATGAGGAAATAAACCACCCACACGATCACCAGCCAGATGTCGGCATACCATTCGGGCTCGGCATATTCCTTGGACTGGGTGAGCCCCATCAGATAGCCGCTGGCGGCCAGCACGCAAAACAGGTTGTAGCCAATCAGCACGAACCACGGGCTGAACTGGTCGGGCAGCCGCGCCCGCGAGGTGCGCTGGAGAACGTGGAAGGAAGTGGCGATCAGCGCATTGCCGCCGAAGCCGAAGATAACGCCGGAGGTGTGCACCGGGCGAATGCGGCCGAAGCTCGCCCAGCCGGCGTCGAATGTGAGGTCCGGCCAGGCCAGAAGCGCAGCCACCCAGACGCCGAAGAACATTCCGACCACTGCCCAGATCATGGTCAGGACGATGCCGAACTTGGTCGGATCGTCGTAATAGCGTGACAACCGCTCTTCTGGCGGTTCGGGGTCATGATAGCGCGAGATCACCACAAAGATCAGCCCGAGGCTGAAGGCGAGCACGATGAAGCCATGAATGCCCAGCGCGTCGCCCCGGCCGGCTGCGGCCATGGCAAGCCCGCAAAGAGCGAGCAACGACAGCACCATCAGGGAGAGCTGGCGTTCGGCGACCGTCAATGCTGAGATCATCTGGCTTTTCCCCTCGTTCGTCCGCCGGCTAAGCCGCCGCCATTGTTTCGATGCCAGACAGCACGCCCGGCCGGTCCCGCGTGGCGGCACGGGCCTGCATGCGCAGCGCATGACCGGTGTGTGGCGTCGGATGCATGGCGTTGCTCTTGCAAAGGCGAACAGGCGGGAAGCCGAAAGAAACGCGCGGTAAGGTGACGGTCTGCTGCAAATCGGAATCGGATGGCATCAGGCTCTCCTGCACGAAACGCGTGTCCCGCTTTCAAAGAAGTATATTCAATGCCTCTTTTTTCGCAAACGTCTCCGGGGAAAAATGTGCGATATGGTCGCAGGACACGTTTTCCCTCGGGAGGCGACGCCGCAGCGCCATGATTCCTGCCGGACGTATGGCGACCCGGAAGGGTCGTGATGCGCGATGGATCGGGAAATTGCGAAGGCCAAGGTGGACGGGTAAGGAGCCAGGCGCGACATCGCTGTTCCCCGTTTTGAGGCCACGCCTCGATCGATCAGCGGCACGGCTCGATCCGTGGTCGGGCCGTCACGAACGCCGCTGCTTATGACGGTGTGAAGTTCACCGCAACATGGTCAAACGCCTGAACACCGGATCGACCGTATAGGCCGACGCGGCCTGTCGGCCGAAGAAAAACGGGAAGCCGACCGCAGCCGCCTTCCCGAAAGCCGCCCCCAATGGATTTCGGATCGAAGGATTCAATTCCCTTGAAGGCCTGGTGTTGTTTTCCACTGAGAGCAGACCACGGACGGAGCGTTATGCGCTGAGAGGCCTCGCCCGTCCGGTCCAAGCTGGCCGGACGGATCAGGCCACTGCTCAATAGCCCATATCGCCATTGCCGTTTGCGGGAGCGGCATCTCTGGCGGGCGCATCCGCGATCATCGCTTCGGCGGTGATCAGGAGCGCGGCGATGGAGCCGGCGCCCTGCAACGCGGCCCGCACCACCTTGGCTGGATCGATGATGCCGGTCTTGATCATGTCGACATAGGTTTCGGTCTGCGCGTCGAAGCCGTAATCATGGTCCTCGCTGTCCGTCAGCTTGCCGACGACGATCGAGCCTTCGAATCCGGCGTTCTCGACGATCTGCCGAACCGGAGCCTCGAGCGCCCTGAGAACGATCGAGACGCCCGCCGTCACCTCGGCGTTTTCTCCGGTAAGTCCTTTCAGCGCCGCTCGCGCGCGCAAGAGCGCCACGCCGCCGCCCGGCACAACGCCTTGCTCGACCGCGGCCCGGGTCGCGTTGAGCGCGTCGTCGACGCGGTCCTTCTTTTCCTTGACCTCGGTCTCGGTCGCGCCGCCGACACGGATGACGGCGACGCCGCCGGCGAGCTTCGCCAGCCGCTCCTGCAACTTCTCCTTGTCGTAGTCCGAGGTGGCTTCCTCGATCTGCGCCTTGATCTGGGCAAGACGCCCCCCAATGGCGCTCTTTTCGCCCGCGCCGTCGACGATGGTGGTCGTATCCTTCTCGATCACCACGCGTTTTGCACGCCCGAGCATCGCAAGCGTGACATTTTCCAGCTTGACGCCAAGATCTTCCGAAATCATCTGACCTGCGGTGAGGATCGCGATATCCTCGAGCATCGCCTTGCGGCGGTCGCCGAATCCCGGAGCCTTGACGGCCGCGACCTTAAGGCCGCCACGCAGCTTGTTGACGACGAGCGTCGTCAATGCTTCGCCTTCGACATCCTCGGAGATGATCAGCAGCGGGCTTGACGACTGCACGACGGCTTCGAGGATCGGCAGCATCGCCTGCAGATTGCCGAGTTTCTTTTCGTGGATGAGGATGTAGGGGTCCTCCAGTTCCACGCGCATCTTCTCGGTATTGGTGACGAAGTAAGGCGACAGATAGCCGCGATCGAACTGCATGCCCTCGACGACGTCGAGTTCCGTCTCGGCGGTGCGAGCCTCCTCCACGGTGATGACGCCCTCATTGCCCACCCTGTCCATCGCCTTGGCGATCATCTCGCCGACGCTGGCGTCGCCATTGGCGGCGATGGCGCCGACCTGCGCGATTTCGGCCGTCGATTCCACCTTCTTCGCCCTCGTCTGGATTTCCTTGACGACGGCGGCCACGCCGAGATCGATGCCGCGCTTGAGGTCCATGGGGTTCATGCCGGCGGCAACCAATTTCGCGCCTTCGCGCAGGATGGAAGCGGCAAGCACGGTCGCCGTCGTGGTGCCGTCGCCGGCAAGGTCATTGGTCCTGGAGGCGACCTCGCGCACCAGCTGCGCCCCCATATTCTCGAACTTGTCGCCAAGCTCGATCTCCTTGGCGACGCTGACGCCGTCCTTGGTGATACGCGGCGCGCCATAAGGCCTGTCGATGACGACGTTGCGCCCCTTGGGGCCGAGCGTCACCTTGACGGCGTTATTGAGCAGTTCGACGCCGCGCAACATGCGGTCGCGCGCGTCAGCGGAGAATTTGATTTCCTTGGCAGCCATTTTCTTCGTCCAGTTCGGTCATGTGATTGAAGGGTCGGAGGTCGGCCGGTCAGGAAGCTTTCCTGGCGGCCGCCTCGATTTTCCTGACGACGCCCATGATGTCGGTCTCCTTCATGATCAGGAGATCCTCACCATCGATGCTGACTTCAACGCCGGACCATTTGCCGAACAGGATGAAATCGCCCACTTCGACATCGAGCGGCACGAGCTTGCCGCTCTCGTCGCGGGAGCCCGGGCCGATGGCGAGCACTTCACCTTCCTGCGGCTTTTCCTTCGCATTGTCCGGGATAATGATCCCGCCTTTGGATACTGCATTGTTTTCCGCGCGACGGATGACGACGCGGTCGTGGAGTGGCCGAAATTTCATTGGGATTCTTTCTGCGGCCGGCGCATAGGGCGACTGCATCCCTTATGTAGCGCGTTTGGCACTCGAATGATAGGAGTGCTAAAATTTATTCTCCGGCGCTTGAAAAAGGCTGAAAGAATTAGCGCGCCCAAAGGTTGGCGTTTGTCTGATTTGAGATCATGCTTTGCTTCGATGTTCAATCTGGCAGGCTTTTATTCAGATCGATTTTACATTGTTCCATAAAATAAATATGGCGATACGGCTTGTTTGAAAGCCATTTGGGGCGCATATATAGAACTCGTTGATTTGGCCGATTTGGCTTTGCGGTGTCAGAGACCCGCCATTCACCACCGAATTCTCGACAGCGAAAGTATTGTTCCAGCTTGGCGCGATCTGTCGCTTTGCGCGAACATGGAACGAACCCCACCGCTGACCACGGATGTACTGGCAGCATAAGGTTCGTTTCGGTTCGGGCAGGTATGATGCAGGAAGCGCTTCCGCGGGTTCCTGTGGAGGTCATAGCCATGACAACACGCACTACGCAGACAGTCATCCGCTTTTCATCCCCCTTCCTGCTGCCGGGTTTCGACGCTCTGCAGCCGGCTGGCGAATATCGAGTCGATTACGACGAAGAATTGATCGACGGCGTTTCCCGGCTCGCCTGGAGACGGGTTGGGGCGTTCATCCATCTGCCGGCGATCTCCATGCAACTTCCAACGCAACAGATGGCGCCAATCAATCCGGCGGATCTCGATGCCGCACTCGAAAAGGACAATGAATCGTCATGACGACCACACACGTCTTGCAACGCAGCCGTCAGCCTCCACGAGACGCCACAGCTCATCTCTTCACCGTTGGACAGTCTGTCCGCCTGAAAGGCGGATGGCCGGCTGCGCCTGGGGAGATATATCACATCACCGCTACGCTGCCGCCGCGAGGCAACTCCCCGCAGTACCGCATCCGCAACGACGATGAACGTTATGAGCGGGTGACAACCCAGGACAACCTCGAACCGGTTCGCACGCCGCGGCCCGACGACGACGCAACTCTTATAGAAAGGACGTTCGGCCATGGCCAAAGGACAAAAACGCAGTAGCCGCGAGATCAGGAAACCGAAACAGGAAAAGGCGCCGCCCAAGCCTGAAAGCACGTTCGGCAACCAGATCAAGCTGGCCACCAGCGCCAACACCGCGCGCGGCAAAGGCAAGACCTGACGGCCCCACACCGCCGCCGCGAAACGAAGCAGGGATGGCGATGCGGGTCGTGATCGAGTTCTACCGTATCCGGGATAAGGACGACGCGCATGCCGTCGTCGGTCGCGAAACAGCGGATGTTGCCGACCTCGACGCTGCGATCGGGATTGCGCGGCAGCTTTCGCAGACACTCGCCATGCCGCAGAAACCGGACGCCATGACGATCGCCGATGCGCGCGGCGCAACGCTCCATTCCGAAAACATTGATGCGGCGGCGTCTGACGAAGAAAGGCCGATACCATGAACGCTCATAGCAGTGAAACCAGACGAAGCCGCGATGTCGCTGCGATCAGCACCTGGGAAAACGAAGGCGGCGCGCCGGCGCGCGACTCCACCCTCAACAGCCACAGGGCCGGACACCGGAAAGAGCGGATCAGCCTTTCCCGATCTGCCCGGCCCGGGGCACATGAAGCTGGAGCATGCGGATCATGACGCTGGAATTTCCAAACCGGAGCCGCAGCTTCGATGAGGTGCGCAACGCCGTCCGTTTCGTCGGCCATGACGGCATGTTCGAGGTGCGGTTTTTCATCGAAGCGGATGCGCTTACGAAATCGGAGCCGGATTTGCGCGGTACGGAGATGGTTGAAATGAAGTCCCTTTCAGCTTTTGACGCCTTGCGCGCCTCAATCCACGATGTCGCGCGCAGGGCTTATTCCAGCAACCGCCGTGACTCCTACACGCTG
The DNA here is from genome assembly GCF_040545755.1 of Aquamicrobium ahrensii. Taxonomy (NCBI): domain Bacteria; kingdom Pseudomonadati; phylum Pseudomonadota; class Alphaproteobacteria; order Hyphomicrobiales; family Phyllobacteriaceae; genus Aquamicrobium; species Aquamicrobium ahrensii. The sequence goes on along the minus strand of NZ_JBEPMN010000017.1, from coordinate 46,677 downwards.
ACCGCTGCTGATTTCCGCTAGCGCGGCCAGACGCGTGAGAATCAGCTTTGGAGCGGTGGTGAGAGACAGGTCGACGAGTTCGTCTGACTTGCTTTGCAAATGCCCCGCGCCTTGAAAACCTGCAAGATACGTTGGCCGAGTGCGCCATACACCCTTGTGCACGGCCTTTTGCCCCTCTACATCAGCCCCGTCCGGGCTTTTCCGGGCGCTGTTCGGGGGAAATCAGACATGTTCAAGCCACGCCGCACCAAGATGCTCGCCCTGTTTGCAGGGTTGATGCTCGCCTTTTCCATGGTGTCGGTGGACCACGCCGAGGCACGGCGGGGCGGCAGCTTCGGCAGCCGCGGCGTCCGTACCCATCAAAGTGTGCCGGCCACCCGCACCGCACCGAACCAGGCGGCCCCCGTCGAGCGCTCCATGACGCCGAACACCGCGCCAAATGCGGCCCGCCAGCCATCGAGTGCGCAACAGCGGCCCGGTTTCATGAACGGCCTCGGCGGCTCGCTCATGCGCGGCCTTTTGATCGGCGGCCTGATCGGTCTCCTGTTTGGACAGGGCCTTGGCGGCCTTGCCGGCCTGTTCGGCCTGTTGCTGCAAGGCCTGCTGATCGCCGGCGCGATTATGCTGGCGCTGCGCTTCTTCCGCGGCCAGAACGCCCGCCAGCCCGCCATGGCCGCCGCCGGCAACGCCCCCGGCGCCAACCGCTATGGCCGGGACGCCTATTCGGATGTCGGCAAGCCGACCGCCCTGGCGGTTCCTACCTTTGGCGCACGACCCGCTTCCGCACACGAAGCCGCAGCAACGCAAGAGCTGAAACCGGATCAGGGCGATCTTGACCGTTTCGAAGCCCTTCTCGGCGAAGTTCAGGACGCCTTTACCCGCGAGGATCACGCCGGACTGCGACTGCTGGTCACCCCGGAAATGGTTTCCTACCTGTCGGAGGAGCTTGCCCGAAACGCCCACAACGGCGTGCGCAACGAGGTCAACGATGTACGGCTTCTGCAAGCCGATATCGCCGAAAGCTGGAGCGAGGGCGCGCGCGACTACGCGACCGCAGCCATGCGATATGAAGCGCGCGACTTCATGCGCGACCGCTCCACCGGCAAGATCGTGGAAGGCGATGCGGATGCGGCCAGCGAGACCACCGAACTCTGGACCTTCATGCGCGAGAACGGCCAGGACTGGAAGCTCTCCGCCATCCAGCAGCCCGCCTGAAGAAGCCAGCGCCTGCTGCCATTGCCCGGACCGGCTTCCGCTCTCGAGAGGTGTGCGCCGGGGCCAATTGGAAAAGCCCGCGAATCATGGATTCGTGGGCTTTTTCTTTGATCCGCAGGCTGTCTTCACTGAACGCAGTTGGATCTGCCTGGGTCCTGTTGCCGGAGCGGCCCTCGGCGAACCGGGTCCGTCCTGAAAACGAGCCGGTAAAAGCCGGCCGCGCCAGTTCACAAATCAACCGGCGGTCTCTCCCATCGTTCCATGCCTGGCATACGGATCAGCGCTCCATGATGGGCGACCACTTTCTCCGCCATCCGGCAACCTGCCTGGGCCGCCTCATTCGGCGCGCCTCCTGTCAGGCGAGTAGCGAGATATGCGCCATTGAATGAATCGCCGGCCGCGGTCGCATCCACTGGCTTGTCGACGACCGCCACCTCAACCGAAGTCACGACCTCATCCGCGAGCACCGTCACCGGCTGCTGGCCGTTCTTGACTGCAACCTCCAGGCAGCCCGCCCGGCGATACCGGCGCGTGGTTTCCCGGGGATCGACGTCGCCAAAACATGCCGCTTCGTCGTCGAAGCTCGGCAGCACAATCGTCGCGAGGGCGGCAGCCTTCATGACTGTCTCGCGCGCAGCGTCCATGCTTTCCCAAAGTATCGGACGGATGTTGGGATCGAAGGCGATAATCCGTCCTTTCGACCGCACGGCCTCGAGCGCGCGCAAAAGCGCCTCTCGTCCCTCCGGCGGCAGGATCGCCAAACTGATGCCGGAGAGATAGATCGCCCTTGCATTCTCGAGCGCGCATCTCAGGCGCGCCTCGTCTTCGGCGAGGCGACGGGCCGCCGAGGCGTCACGCCAATAGGCGAAGCGCCGGTCACCGTTGTGCTGTTCGATAAAGTAAAGACCAGGACGCCGGCCGGAAAGACGCGCTATGTTGTCCGTGGCAATGCCGTTAGCGTCCAGAAACGCGACGATGCGGTCCGAAAAGGAATCGTCGCCCAGAGCGGTGAAATAGTCGAGCGCCCCAAGGTCGGGGTCGAGATGCGAACGCGCATACCATAAAGTGTTGAGAGTGTCGCCAGCAACGCCGAGCCGCCATTGCCCCTCGCTTCCGGGCGCCATTTCTATCATGCATTCGCCAATTGCGACAATCTGGGACGAAGACGTCATACGCGGAACTCCCCTTCGTCCAGTGCGCCGATCCCACATCCCTGTGGATCCTGAACTATCATTCTCATCCCCCGTCTGCACCGTCTTGAAATTAAACCTGAGAACAGAGTCGCAACGCTGATCCGCGAGATTGGTGGCTGTCTCCGTCATTCGGAATCCCGGATTGAGCGGAGGAGCGTCTTTCTGGCGGAATCAAGATGCCGTTTCACGGCCTTCTGCGTTTGCCGCTTGTCGCCACGTTCCAGCCCCTCGATAATTTCGAGGTGCTCATGGATGGCGACCTCGTTCCGCTCCCGCTCGTCCACCTTGTTCCACTGAAAATGATAGTGGAAAATCAACGAAATTACGTCGTAGAACTCACGAATGAACCGGTTCTGCGACGCGTCGTTAATCGTGCGGTGAAATGTTTCATCGAGCGCGGAAAACGCATGGAAGTCCGTCTCCAGCCGGCTCAGCAAATCGTGGTGATCGGATTTGAGTTCGATCAGCTGGCGGTATCCTTCCTCGGTGCGGACGGTGTCGGCGAACAGTGAAATAGACTGAAGTTCGAAAAGCTCACGAATATCCGACAGCTCCAGTGCGAAGGATTTGGTGAAACCCTGAAACACCCAGCTTGAATTCGGCCGTTTCTCGATAAGCCCGAACCGGCTGAAACGATTGAGATACTCACGTATGCCAGAGGTCGACACGTTGAACTGCCGCGCGAGTTCAAGTGAATTGATCGTCCCGCCGGGCTTCAGATCGCCCCTCAGGATCCAGTCCTTGAACTTGCGTTCGATCAATTCCGAGCTTGTCTCGGTTTCCGGATCGGGAAAGTACTCACCATCGGCCGGATGCCTCAATATGCGCTTTTCGCGCCCCTCGACACGCAAAATTCCGGCGCTGTCCAGTGATGCAAGAATAGCCCTGACGGTTGTGCGGCTCACTTCCAGTTGCTGCGCAAGCGCGGGCTCGGACCCCAACAGGGCGCCGGGTTTATGCCCGCGTATGAAATCCAGGCACGTATTGTAACTTCGTTTGTAGACAGAGTTGTCTTTCATCCGGCTGCTCGCTCGCCTGTTCTTATTCAAAAAACTTCGATCTTAAAAACATTTTGACACGCATGAGGATTATGTTCAAGTGTGCTTTAACGATAATAGACAGATTTATCCTGGCCGTGAAGCGCGCAACGCCTTCGTTTTGCGGTTCAGGAAAGATCAGTTGCAGGCACTAGACGCATTTTAGGAAATTATAATGAAATCAATAGTCTGCCTTCAGCCCGGCCAGATGGCGCTGGAAGAGCGGCAATCCCCATCCGCGATCACGGAAGGCGAGGTTCTGATCGATGTCGGGTATGTCGGCATCTGCGGAACCGACTATCATATCTATGAAGGCAAACACCCCTTTCTGCAATATCCGCGTGTTATCGGGCACGAGCTTTCCGGCACCGTATCGGATGCGAACGGCTCGCTGTTCAAGGCGGGAGACCGGGTCGTTGTGAACCCGTATCTCGCCTGCGGCGAATGTATCGCCTGCCGAAGCGGCAAGCCGAACTGCTGTGAACGCGTGCAGGTTTTGGGCGTCCATACGGATGGCGGAATGTGCGAACAACTCGTCGTGCCGGCGTCGAATTTGATCGCTGCGGGTGATCTCGCGCTGCGCGATGCAGCGATGGTCGAGTTTCTCGCTATCGGCGCGCATGCGGTTCGCAGATCTAACATGAGCAAAGGTCCGGCATTGGTCATCGGCGCAGGGCCGATTGGTCTGGGCGTTGCGATATTCGCGAAGATTGCCGGGCTGGACATAACTTTGGCGGATGTCAGCGCGGAGCGAATAGAGCAGGCGACAAAAGTCCTGGGGTTCGGTTCGGGCGTCCTCGTCGGAGATGCTGGCGCAGCGAAGCGGGTTCGAGCGATCAATGCGGATGGTTACGGCGTGGTGTTCGATGCGACGGGCAGCAGCCGTTCGATCATGGATGGTTTTGAGCATGTGGCGCATGGAGGCACATATGTCCTGGTGAGCGTCGTGAAAGACGACATCACCTTCTCCGATCCTGAATTCCACAAGCGCGAAATGTCCCTGCTGGGCAGCCGCAATGCGACGGCGGAGGATTTCGAGCATGTGATCGCATCCATTTCGGCAGGCCTTATCCCGCTCGACAGTCTCGCCACGCATGAAACCACGCTCGATGAGGTGTCGAACGATTTGCCAAGATGGGCAAAGGACAAAAAGGGCCTGATCAAGGCTCTGGTTCGGATTTAACGAAATGACGCGCCCCCGCCAGATAATGCAGTTCGGCACCAGCCGCTTCCTCCAATCGCATGTCGATCTGTTCGCTCATGAGGCGAACGAGAATGGCGCGACACCTGTCGAGATCACCGTGGTGAAAATCTCGCCCGATAATGCGCGGGCGCACCGCGTCGCGGCGTTTTCCGACGCCGGCGGTTTCCCGGTCAAGATCCGCGGCGTGGCGAATGGCGAGACGATAGATCGGACGGTTCAGGTAAAATCCGTAAAATCCGCGCTCATTGCAGATAATGAGTGGCCCGAGGTCGTGCGCGCGTTCGTCGACGACGCCGATATCATCGTCTCGAACAGCGGCGATAGTGGCTACAAGACCGAGTCTGATGACATCGCGCTCAGCGAACAGACGGCGCCCAAAGGCTTTCCGGAAAAGCTCGCCGCGCTTTTGATTGCCCGCTGGCGCGGTTCCGGGCGCAGGCTGGTCATCTATCCTTGCGAGCTGGTCAACAAAAATGGCGATACGCTGCGTTCGATCGTCACCAAAGTCGCCATCGCGGCGCACGCGCCGCATGCGTTCCTGACCTGGCTGAAAAGCGAGGTGCGCTTCGTCAATACGCTGGTCGACCGCATCGTGTCCGAGCCGATCGAACCGGTCGGCGCCGTTGCGGAACCCTATGCGTTGTGGGCGATCGAAGGCGCCTCACCGGATGACGCGCCTTTTCTTCACCCGTCGATCGTGGTCACGGATGACCTCGAACAATATGAGCGGCTGAAACTTCACATCCTGAATCTCGGACATACGGTTCTTGCCGACCAATGGCTGGAGAACCCGCAAGAGGGACTGACTGTTTTCCAGGCGATGTCGAATGCGGACATCCGACATCGCCTGGAAGAGATTCTCGAAACCGAAGTCCTGGCCGGCTTTGCTGCGAACGGGCTCGGCGACGAAGCGGAAATCTACATCCAGACGACGCTTGACCGCTTTCGCAACCCATTCCTTCAGCATCGAATCGCCGACATTGCACAAAATCATGATCTGAAGGTGCAGCGTCGACTGGCGGCGTTTATTTCATGGGTCGCGCAGTCGGGCAGCGACCTTGAGATGCCGATGCTGAACGCGATATGCGAACGTCACGGGTTGGCCAGATGAGCAAATCCGCAATCATCTGTCTGGATCCGGAAGACAACATTGCAGTTGCGATCAGGGACATCGCGGCCGGCGATACGATCATGGACGCGATTACGGCTCGCGCCGATATTCCGCTGGGTCACAAGATCGCGCTCGCCGCAATTGCACACGGCGCACCGGTTGTGAAGTTCGGGCAGGTGATCGGTGAGGCCCTGTCGCCCATAGAAATCGGCGATTGGGTTCACGCCCACAATCTTGGCTTCGCGGCCGGTCTTACGCGGATCAGGCCGGGCGCGGCTTCCGCCGCGCCGCATCAGCTCCCGTCGCGCACGACATTCAAAGGCATTCGCCGCGCCACGGGAAAATTCGCCACGCGCAACTATATCGGCGTCATCGCAAGCGTGAACTGCTCCACGACGGTTTGCCGGGCGATCGCCGAGGAAGCCAACAAGCGCCTGCTCGCCAGATTTCCCAACATTGATGGTTTTGTGCCGATCGTCCACGGCTCCGGATGCGGCGCGTCGACCAATAGCGAGGGGCAAAGGCTGCTCCAGAAAACAATTGCCGGCTACTGCCGTCATCCGAATTTCGGAGGTGTTTTGCTCGTCGGCCTGGGCTGTGAAGTCAATCAGATCGCTCTTTACGCCACCGGAGGCCCGTCCGAAACGCGGGTTAGCTTCGACATTCAGCAGGTCGGCGGATCGCGTGCGGCTCTGGAACGCGCAATGGTCGTTCTGGAATCGATCGCACGCGCCGCCGATGCGGTCGCGCGCGAGGACGCGCCCGTATCGGAACTGACGATCGGCCTGCAATGCGGGGGCTCCGACGGCTTTTCCGGCATTACCGCGAACCCGGCTCTGGGCATCGCAATGGATCTTTTGGTGGCTGCGGGAGGAACCGCGATTCTTTCTGAAACACCGGAAATTTATGGCGCGGAGCATCTGCTGACATCCCGCGCGTCGCCGGAAACCTCCGAAAAACTGATGAAGCGCATCGCCTGGTGGGAAGAATATGTAGCGTCCCACAATGCGTCGCTCGACAATAACCCTTCTCCGGGCAACAAGCGCGGCGGCCTGACGACTATCCTGGAAAAGTCGCTGGGCGCGGTCGCCAAGTCGGGCCGCTCGCCGCTGAAGGACTGTTACGGATACGCTGAAACCGTCACGTCGAAGGGCCTCGTTTTCATGGACACGCCGGGTTACGACCCCGTCTCCGCCACCGGACAGGTGGCCGGCGGCGCGAACATGATCGTGTTCACCACCGGTCGCGGCTCGTGTTTTGGATGCCGCCCCGTTCCGTCGATCAAGGTGGCGAGCAATTCGACGCTTTATGAGCGCATGAAAGACGACATGGATTTCAATGCCGGCCGGCTGCTGAACGGGGACGTGCAGCTTCATCAGCTGGGGCAGGAAATCTACGACCTGATGCTCGACGTCGCCTCCGGAGAAAAGACGACCAGCGAGGTGTTCGGCTATGGCGACAGCGAGTTCGTACCCTGGGCCATCGGCGCGGTTTTGTGACTTGTGAAAAGTTTTTTATGGATAAACAAGCGAATTGTTGACAGTGTCGTCAACTTGAATATTATGGATAAATAACATTTGCATGTCAGGCTTTTGCCTCGATCGTGGGTGTAAGTCTGAACTGTAATGGGTGGAGTCGCAGATGAATAAAGTGCCGGCTGGCGGGTTAGGCAAAGCCGCATCGTGGCGACGCGAGCGCAGCCATTTCATTCTGCTTATGCTGATCCCCGCAATCGTTCTCCTGACCGGCCTGATCCTGGTTCCGTTCCTTGTCGGCTTCGGCTTGAGCTTCACCGATTACATTCTGTCTCTGCCGCCCGCGCGCTTTGCCGGCTTCGATAATTATCTGACGCTTCTTTCCACGCCCGAGTTTTGGGATTCGCTCAGGGTCACGCTTATTTTCACAGTCAGTTCGGTAGCGCTTCAGACCGCAATCGGGCTGGGTCTGGCCATTCTTCTCCATGAGGAGACCAAAGCGGTTCCCGCCCTTCGTGCGATCTATCTTTTGCCGATGGCCGTGACGCCGATCGCGGCGGTTTTCACCTTCCGTATGATGTTCAATCCCGGCCTCGGCGTATTCAACCATATTCTGGTCAGCCTTGGCTTGCCGCCGCAGGACTGGCTTGGCGCTGGCAATATGGCGCTGTTTTCGCTTGTTCTTGTCGATACCTGGCAGCATACGCCGTTCATTCTTCTTATTATCGCAGGCGGGTTGGCTTCTCTCCCCGCCGACCCGTTCGAAGCGGCGAAAATCGACGGTGCGACGCCCTGGCAGACATTCAGGCTGGTGACGATGCCGCTGCTCAAGCCGTTTCTGGCAATCGCGCTTCTGTTTCGTTCCATCGACGCGTTCAAGACGTTCGACATCATCTACGTGCTGACGTCCGGCGGTCCGGGAACATCGACGACCACCCTCAATATGTACGCCTACAAGCAGGCGATCGAATTCGTCTCGCTCGGCTATGGCTCCAGCATCGCGATCGTCATGCTGATCATCATCACCATAGTGACCCAGCTATTCCTGCGCCGGTCGCGACTTCTCACAGTAGCGGAGTCCTGAGATGGCCAAGAAAAAGAAAGCCCTGTCGCTGGGCGTGGTTCTGCGCCGCGTCATCCTGTGGGGATTTGCGGCCTGGTGCCTGTTCCCGATCTATTGGCTGGTCAACATGTCGCTGAAGCAGCCTGTCGACGCCGTGGCGCGCCCGCCGACATTCATCTTCATGCCGACGCTGCAAAACTACATCGAAGTTCTTCAGGACCCTCGTGTGATCGGCTACATGATGAACAGCCTGATCATCGCGCTCTCGGCCACTTTCTTCGGACTGCTCATCGGTGCGCCGGCGGCCTATGTGCTGGCCCGCCATCGCTTTCGTGGCGACAGCAAGATCGCGTTCTGGATATTGGCCACGCGCTTTACACCGCCCATCGCCATGCTGATCCCGTTCTTCGTGATCTTCTACAATCTCGGCCTTCTCGGCACGCATGCCGGCCTGATCGTCGCGCATATCGGCATCAACCTGGCGATGATCGTCTGGATCCTGCGCGGCTTCTTCCAAGATCTGCCGCGTGATCTTGAGGAAGCGGCGTTCATCGACGGCGCGGGGCGTTTCACATCGTTCCGGAAGGTCATCCTCCCGCTCGCACTTCCGGGCATCGCGGCGGTCGGCATTCTCACATTCCTGTCTTCATGGAACGAGTTCCTGTTCTCCATGGTGCTCGGCGGCAATGATGTGATGACCGTGCCCGTCGGCATCTACGCCTATATCGGCTTCGAACAGATTGAGTGGGGCAAGCTCTCCGCCGCGGCGACGCTGATGCTGGCGCCCGTTCTTATCTTCATCCTTCTTTTCCAACGCCAGCTCGTTCGCGGGCTGACGCTGGGCGCCGTGAAATAGCCGTCTATCTCAACAAGCGGTTCACACAGGTGACTGCTGACCACAAAAAGGGGAATTCGCATGACTGACCAGAATAATGACCGTCGCTTTGTTTTGACCCGCCGGGCTTTCACGCGCTCGGCGATGCTTGCCGGCGTGGCCCTGGCGGCGCCAGCCATCATAGGCCGTTCGGCATTCGCACAGAGCGGCGAAGGGCTTGACGCTTACACATCGGCGAATGTCGACTGGAAGCGTGAAGCCGGCAAAAAGATCATGGTCGGCGGCGCGACCCATCCCTGGTCGAACGCGGTTACGCCTTTCATCCCGCAGTTCACCGAGTTGACCGGCATCGAGGTCGAGACGGATTTCCGCTCCGAGACCGAGTTCCTGACGGCTCTGCCGATCAAGCTCGCCAGCGGCAGCCGGACCCCTGACGTTTTCATGTATCTGGCATATGGCCAGGGCATCACCGCGGGCTGGCTCGAACCGCTGAACAGCTATTACGAGAACAAGGATCTCGTTGATCCGGCATGGTATGACGAGGCGGACGTCCTCAAGCCCGCGCGCGAATATCCGCTGTGGCACGATGGCGAACGTTATGCGTTCCCGATCACCGCCGAGGCGCAGACCCTGTATCTGAACAAGGCCTACCTCAACGAAAAGGATCTCGATACGCCGAAGACTTTCGACGAGCTTCTGGCCGCCGCGCGCGCGATCAAGACGGACAACGTCTCCGGCATCGCGATGCGCGCCAAGGCTGCCGGCAATGCGACCTTCCCGCTGACCGGATTCATCTACTCATATGGCGGCGAGTTGTTCAACGATGGCCGCGTGGTCTACGACAGCCCGGAAGCCATCGCCGGCGTGGAGATGTTCACGACGCTTCTGCGTGAAGCCGGACCGATCGGCGTGAGCAATTACGACTGGTATGAAGCCCTGAACGATTTCATGCAGGGCGCTTCGGCCATCACGTCCGATACGTCGAACTTCGCGACCGACATTTCAAATCCGGCGAAAAGCAAGGTTGCGGCGGACGCTGCGTTCGCAATCATGCCGACCGCAGGCGACAAGCCTTCGCGCCCGAACATGTCGTGCTGGCAGGCTGCCGTAAACTCGAAGTCGAACAACAAGGACGCGGCGTTCCTGTTCCTTCTCTGGGCCACCAGCAAGGCGACCTCCTTGCAGACCGCCGCCAGGGGTCTGGCGACGACGCGCGTCTCGGCCTGGGAAAGCGATGGCTTCAAAAAGGCGTTCGGCGATCAGGCGGCGCAGGCCGCGCTCGCCAATCTGCAAAACGCCGATGCGGACCTCGCCAAGCGCGCCCGTTTCCATCCGCAGTCGCCGCAGATTCTCAACGAGCTGGCTGTGGGCGTCAGCCTCGCGCTGAGCGGAGCCGAAACGGCGGAAAGCGCCATGAAAAAGGCGGCCGCAAAAGCCAATTCGCAGTTGCGCACCTGAGGCGTCTGAACCTCGACGGCCGGAGATGTCTCTCCGGCCTTCCCTCCCGAATCTATTTGGATACGGCCAATGACCGAGCTTTTTTCGCTATCAGCCGCAGAACTCGTCGATGCCTACAAAGCGAAAAAAATCTCGCCGGTCGAGGCGACGAAATCATGTCTCGGGCGAATTGCTGCGCTCGATGAAAAACTGAACGCTTTCTGTCTGGTGGACGAGGAGAGCGCCCTTGCGGACGCTCGCGCATCCGAGGCGCGCTGGATGCGAAACGAACCGGCCGGTCTGGTGGACGGCGTTCCGACCACCATCAAGGATTTGTTCCTGACCAGGAAGTGGCCGACGATGAAAGGTTCACTGACGGTGTCGCGCGAGCAGGCCTGCGACACCGATGCTCCAGCAGTCGCCAGGCTTCGCGAACAGGGTGCGGTTTTTCTTGGCAAGACGACCACCACGGAATTCGGCCACAAGGGCGTGGGCGACAGCCCGCTGCACGGCACGACACGCAACCCGTGGAACACCGACCTCACACCGGGCGGATCGAGCTGCGGCGCAGGTGTAGCGGCGGCCGCAAGCATGGCTCCGCTCAATCTGGGCAGCGATGGCGGCGGCTCGATTCGCATCCCCGCTTCGTTTTGCGGGATATTTGGAATCAAGCCCGGCTTCGGTCGCGTTCCGGGCGCCCCTGCTTCCATTGCCGGATCGTTGCCGGGCACGGGCCCGATGACACGCACGGTCGAAGACGCAGCGCTCATGCTGCAGGTGATCGCAGGCGATGATGCGCGAGACTGGACGGCTCTTTCCGACGTTGCTTTCGATGCTCTTTCGGGCCTCGGCGAAGGCGTCAAGGGCCTCCGCATCGCTTACGCTCCAACGATCAGCGGCGCGCCGGTGACAGATGAAGTCGCGCAGTCGGTTGCACAGGCGGCAGCGGTTTTCCGCGAACTCGGCGCAACCGTCGAGCAGATAGATCTCGACCTGCGACGCGCGGTGGATATCTATACGACCATTCTTTCCGTCACGCTCGCCAGCGCAATCGCGCCGATGAGCGAAGATCAGCGCAAGCTGGTCGATCCCGGCCTTCTCATTATCGCTGATGCAGGAAGCAAGCTTGGAGCTCTGGAGTACGCGCAGGCCTTGCATGTAGAGCGCGCCGAACTTGGCGCGAGGATGCGCGCGCTTCATGAGACTTACGATCTGCTGATCCTGCCTTCCATGCCGCGCACCGCGTTCCCGGTCGGCGAGGATTTCCCGGGCGACAAGGGCGGCGAATGGCGCGGAGACTGGACGCCGTTCACCTCCCCATTCAACCTTACCTATCAGCCCGCCGCATCGATACCGTGCGGCCTGAGCCCGGAAGGCTTGCCGATCGGTTTGCAGATTGTGGGCCGCGTGCGCGCGGAAGCGACAGTGCTGCGCGCCGCAAGGGCCTACGAAAAAACAAGGGCATTTCCTCTTCCGCCTCTGTAAGCGCCCGAACAGGCAAGCTTACGCGGCGAAGAGCACAGCAATTCGATTGGAGTAACGATGGCGAAGGTATCGATCGACAAGATCGTCAAACATTATGGAGACTATCACGCGGTAAGGGGCGTGGACCTCGACATCGCTGATGGCGAATTCATCGTTCTCGTCGGTCCTTCCGGCTGCGGCAAGTCGACTATGCTGCGCATGATCGCCGGGCTCGAAGACATCACCGATGGTGAAATGCGTATCGGTGACAAGCTCGTCAATGATGTTGCGCCACGCGACCGCGACATCGCGATGGTGTTCCAGAGCTATGCGCTCTATCCGCATATGAACGTGTTCGAAAATATGGGCTTCGGCCTGACGCTTCGGAAGTTCGCGGCAAGCGACATTAAACAGCGCGTCGAGGACGCCGCCCGCATTCTGGGGCTTTCCACGCTGCTTGACCGCAAGCCGAAAGAGCTTTCCGGCGGCCAGCGCCAGCGCGTCGCCATGGGCCGCGCGATCGTCCGCGACCCGGAAGTGTTCCTGTTCGATGAGCCGCTTTCCAATCTCGACGCCAAGCTGCGCGTGCAGATGCGCACAGAGATCAAGAAGCTTCACCAGAAGCTTGGCACGACGACAATCTATGTCACGCATGACCAGATCGAGGCCATGACGCTCGCCGACCGTGTCGTGGTCATGAACCATGGCGTGATCGAGCAGGTTGGCCCGCCGCAGGAGCTTTATCGCTCGCCGGCCACCCGCTTCGTCGCAAGCTTTATCGGTAGCCCTTCGATGAATTTCATACCATGCAGGCTGGAGGGCGATGCGTCCGGTCTGGTTGTCGTGCTGGATGAGGGCACGCGGCTTCCCGTGCCGAAAGAACGCTCGGAGCGCTATGCGGCCCATATCGGAAAGGCCTTGGAGCTCGGCCTGCGTCCCGAACATCTGACGGAGCGAAAGGAAGGAATGTCCGCCGAATTCGCTCCGCTGCCGATCACCGTCGATGTCGCCGAGCCCATGGGTGTCGAAACGCTGGTGCATTTCCTGATGAACGACGTGATGCACTGTGCGCGCATCGATCCATCCGTCGATCCGCAGGCGGGCCAGCCTCTCGAGCTCATGGCCAATCTGCGCCATATGCATCTGATCGACACGGAGACCGGCACGGTCATCTGATCGTTGTCCCACAGCGGCGAAAACATCTGGAGTTCGTTAGATTGACCGACACTACCAATAATCCGGCTCTCGAAAAAGTGCTTGCCCGCGCAGACGCGAATCTCGAAGGCAGCCTCGACCGGTTTTACGAACTGCTCCGCATAAAGAGCATTTCGACCGATCCTGCCTATCGTGACGATTGCCGGAAAGCGGCCGAGTGGCTGACAGCTCAACTGGAAACGATGGGCTTCGAAGCGTCGGTGCGCCCCACGGGCGGACAGCCGATGGTGGTGGCGCACGACACGAGCCCCGAGGGCACGCATGTCCTGTTTTACGGCCACTATGACGTTCAGCCAGTGGATCCTATCTCGGAATGGAATTCCGATCCTTTCGAACCGAAGCTCGTTCCCGCCGAGAACGGCGACACGCATATCGTTGCGCGCGGCGCCTCCGACGACAAGGGACAGCTTCTGACATTCATCGAGGCTTGCCGGGCCTGGAAAGAAGCGAACGGATCCCTGCCGCTTCCGGTGTCAATCTTGCTGGAAGGCGAGGAAGAAGCCGGTTCCAGAAATCTCGGGCCGTTTCTCGATGCGACCGAGCATGAACTCAAGGCTGATGTCGTCCTTGTCTGCGATACCGATATGTGGGACGAGAACACGCCGGCGATCACATCCATGATGCGCGGGCTTTGCGGCGTCGAAGTCGAGATCGAAGCCGCCAGCCGGGACCTTCATTCTGGCGTCTACGGAGGCGCAGCCCGCAATCCGCTTCAGGTGCTGACGACCATACTCGCGGAATTGCGCGATGCGAACGGCCGCATTCTCATCGACGGTTTCTATGACGGCGTGAAAGAACTTCCCACGCAGATCACGGACCTGTGGGCCAGATTGCCGTTCGACGAAGACGCCTTTCTCAATAAGGTCGGTCTGTCCGTTCCCGCCGGTGAAAAAGGGCGCAGCGTCCTTGAACAAATCTGGGCGCGCCCGACGATGGAGATCAACGGCTTGATCGGCGGCTATACGGGCGAAGGCTTCAAGACGGTGATCCCGGCGAAGGCTTCGGCCAAGATTTCATTCCGCCTGGTCGGGGACCAGGATCCGGCGCGCATCTTCGACGCCTTCCAATCCCATGTCGAGGCCCGGTTGCCGGCGGATTGCACCGCAAAATTCACTGTGCATTCAAGCAGCCGTGCGACCAATGTTTCGATGGACAACCCATACATCGGCCCGGCTTTGAAGGCGCTTTCGGAAGAATGGCGGACCGAAGCCGCCATAGCGGGTGGCGGCGGCTCGATACCCGTCATCAATGAATTCAAGAAACGCCTCGGTATGGATGCTCTTCTTGTCGGCTTCGCGCGCTTCGACAACCGCGTTCACAGTCCGAACGAAAAGTACGACCTGTCGAGCTACAAGCTCGGCATTCGCTCATGGATCAGAATTCTCTCCGCCCTCGCAACGCGATAGAAGAACTGTTGGCTTTCCCGGCCGTTATTTCGACGGTTCTGTCGCAATTCTGCTGGTGGTCACGAGACGAATCTTGTGCGCAAGGGCGGGCGGAGAGGCTCTCGAGTTGCTCGGCGATCGCCGGATGTAGTTCGTAGGCGACCTCGCCTGTCGCTTGCGCATCATATGCACCATCTTAGTGCCGGAGAGGATGATCCCGGCGCTTGCCATCGACTTGAAACCGAACATCGGTTGTGTCCGGCGCTTGATGCGTCTGTGGTCCTGTTCAATCCAAATTGAAACGACGTTGCCCGCTCGCAGGTTGCGTCGAGGCGTTCCGCCAACAAATGTCTTGGTAAAGCGCCGCAGAGTTTGGCATGGTTGGTCTCGTCACCGACAGGGAAGAACACACGGGAAGACACGATGAAGTTTGAGCTCGGGGACATCAGAGCCTTCGTGAGCGTCGCCCGTCTCGGCAGCTTCACCTCAGCCGCGGCGGAAATGAACTTGTCGCAATCCGCACTGTCCCGAAGGATCGAGAAAATTGAAAGCGCGCTCGGAACGCAACTTTTTCTGCGGACGACACGAAAGGTGAGCCTCACCGCCTTCGGGGTGGAGTTCAACCGACGGTCTATCGACATACTTCACAAGTTCGAAGAAGCGATGTTCGGAATGAACGAGGCGACACGCAGGCTGGGCGGTGAGGTTACGCTTTCCTGCATGCCCTCTGCCGTCCGGTTCTTCCTGCCGCCGGTTCTCAAGTCCTACCGGTCGCAATATCCCGGCGCCACAGTCAATGTGAGAGAACAGGGCGCGACGGAGGCGAGCATCGCGGTAAAGCGCGGGGAAGTCGATTTCGCCTTCAATCAGCTGGAGAACCCGGATCCGGCGCTGGCGTTTACCGAAATCCTGCAGGAGCGCCTTGTCCTGGCCTGTTATAAGTCCCATCCGTTGGCGCGCAGCCCCCGGGTGCGGTGGGCCGATCTCGGCGGACAGGATTATATGATTGTTTCCAAATCCAGCCAGAACCGCCTTCTTATGGAGCAGAACGTACTGAACGGCCCGCGCGCATATTGCGAGGCGCGGCATGTCTCGACACTGGTCTCACTGGTCGAGGTGGGGGTGGGCGTGGCCGCTGTGCCGAGCATCGCCATGCCGGTTGAAGAACACCCCTTGCTTGTCAGCGTTCCGCTGGTCGACCCCATCGTTTCACGCACCATCGGCCTGATAACGCGGGCCGGCCAAAAAATGTCTCCGACCGCGCAGAGCCTTGTCGACGAGTTTCTCGCGGTCAAAAGACACAGTTAGAGCGGCCGGGGATCTCGGATCCACGGCCGCTCCATTTCAGATTTCAGCGATGCGCCCGTTTTTATGCCGGCGCTGAATGGCCGAGGATGTCTCCGACGATACCCGCTTCGGCTACCTGCCAGGCGGCATTCAAAAGCGCTCCCGCCTTTTCCTCGCCGATCACCAGGGACGACTGGCGCATGAACTTGGCGTCGAGTTCGGAATTGGAGAGCGGTCGCTTCACACTGCCGATGGCATGTTCGATCCGCTTCTCGACCACGCGGCCATCGCGAAGCCGCAGAGAAATCACGACCTGATCCTCCCCGATACCTTCACCCGGTTCTGCGGATACCCGGTCCCGCAGGGCAATGACTTCGGCATCAGTGGCAAGCGAGTCGGTGAACGCCTCAGGCGAACCATCTCCCTTCAACAGCGCGACCGACGCGGCGTGATAGACGCTGAACTTGCTCTCCAGGCCGGTTTTGGGCGTCTTTTTCCCGGTCAGTTCCAGAACCAGGGGATGCGTCCTCAATGCGACGGATTCGATCTCGTCGCCGGACACCCCAAGTTCGTTCCGAAGCTGGATGCAGCCATCGATCGTGGGATGAATGACGATGCCGCAGGCGAACGGCTTGTAGCTGTTCAGGGCAGCCTCCCAGCGCCGGCCGAGGTCGCCCAGGATTTCATTGTAGTCCTGCTTGTTCGAGTAGATGTTGGCGAATCCGCGCAACGCCTCGATGCCTCGCTCCGAACTGTCGAAACCGGACTCCGCAAGATACGCCGCCATCGCACCGTTCTGGGCCGCCCGGCCCGGATGGAAGCTCTTCGTCATCGTACCAAACATCTCGCGTATGCCGGCCGATTGAGTCGCCGCCAGACCGAGCGCCCATGCGGTTCTTTGTTGGTCCAACCCGAGCAGACGTGCGGTCGCGGCGGCGGCGCCGAATACGCCGGCCGTACCGGTGATATGCCATCCCCGATCGTAGTGATCCGGATAGATCGAGTTGCCGATCCGGCATTCGACTTCGATGCCGACGATCATCGCGTCGAGGACGCGGGCGCCTGAAATCGACCGCTGTTCCGCAACAGCAAGCGCCGCGGATGCGACAGGGCCCGCCGGATGAATGATCGTCTTCAGGTGCGTGTCGTCATAATCGAGAACATGTGAGCTGATGCCGTTCAGCAAAGCCGCATGCAAAACGTCAAGACGTTCGGGTCGGCCGATCACGGTTGCCTGTTGCGGGCCGCAAAACTGGGTAACAGCGGCCATGGCGCGATCAACGGTCTCGTGATTGGCGCCGCCTACGGCGCAGCCCAGCCAATTGACAAACGTTCTGACGCCTTCACGGCGAACGTCATCTGGAATGTCTTGTGGTCGCAGTTGAACAACCCACTGAGCAAGCTCAAGCGTAACGTCGGGAACGATCATGATTACCTCGTGTTGGTGGTGCCGTGGAAGTTGATCTCGCCAATCAATCGAATTCAGGTCTCAAACCCCGGAGCCCTTCAGCGCCCTCGGGACCGAACAGGCCTTTCAGGGCTGAGAGGAGCTGTTTCGCGCTGTCGCGCTTCATCCCGCCAAAGGCGCAGTTCGCGTAGTATTTGAGAGTGATTTCTTCATCGGAGAGCGGCTCGCGAACGCCGCCGCGAAGATGGGACTGACGCTCGCTCAGGACCCGGCCGTCAGCAAGATGAATTTGGACATGACCGGTATAGTTCTTCGGATATTCGTCCAGTGGATCAATCTCGTAGCCAATCAGCCCGGTGAGCGCGAGGAGCCTGGGGTCCGCAATCCGCTCCGAAGTGAACTGACGCAGGCCGGCGGCTCTGTCGATCAGACCTACGGCGACGCCGTAGGGCACGCTGAATTTGGCCGAATATGGCGTGCTCGGCCTGCGCTTTTCGGAAAGCGGCTCCCAAAGGCGATGAACGGTCCCCTCGCCGACCATGCACCGGATAGCGGTGATCTCGTCGCTTTCGTGCAACCGGGTGGAAAGGCGCACGGCACAATCAATAAAGGGCTGGACCATCGTTCCACAGGCATATGGCTTGAAGGCGATTCTGGCGCTCAGCCAATCGTCGCCCGGAAGGCGCGTCAGGAAGGAGTAGTCTCTCGCAATGGATGGATCCGAGAATGCGAAGAAAAAGCCATGCTGCCCCTCGAAAACGGTGCGCGGTCCCTTGAAACCGTTGCGCGCCAGCAGGGCGGCGCGTATTCCGCTTTGAGCCGCCCAACCGGGATGCAGTCGCTTGGTCCAGGTTCCCTCGGCGAGATACTCGATGATCCCCGAAGAAAGACTGCCCGCGATCCCGAGAGCATTCACCGTCTCGGACGGGTTCATCCTCAATGCGACGGCGACACCCGCTGCCGACGCCATCGTTCCCGCCACCGCCGTAGGATGAAAACCCGCCCGGTGCTGCGCCGTGGGCGCCACCACCGCCAGACGGCACATCAATTCGATCCCGGCGATGATTCCCCTGAATATATCCTCACCCGAAAGCTTGTAGCGCTGGGCCACAGCCAGCACCGCCGGGATAACCACCGCGCCGGTATGCATCGGTGATCCCTCGAAGGTGTCGTCGTAATCCTCACCATGCGCCGCCGTGCCGTTGATCAGCGCCGCGCCGGCGGCGTCGAATCCCCGATCATGCCCAAAGGCCATGCATTCACCGGAGCCGTCCCAGTCCGCGATTATCGCCCTGACATAAGGCTCCGCGCGCGCCGAAATGGCCAGGCCCACATGATCCACGAGCGAACGGGTGACTGCATCCCTGACTTCCAGCGGTATGGTCGCTGCGTTGATCGAACAGGCCCAGCGGGCGAAAATTTCGGCGATCGCCTCGCCCGGTGCCACCGATATCCGTTCCATAACTATCCTTTCAATATTTCCCCGGTCATCATCGTGCGCGGTTCCAACCGAACATCCGCTCAACGGCGCTGAAGAAGCCGATGCGTTGGAACAGACGGTAGAACTGGAGGCTCCAGGCGTTGACCGTGAACGACCGCAAAAGATGGAAGGTTGTGACCAGAGCCACGTTGAGGTGCAGAGCCTGCGCCGTCAGCGCCATCTCGGCCAGTCCTCCCGGCGAAGCCGCCAGCGCCATCGTCGACAAATCTATGCCGGTGAACCAGGCGCATATCCCGGCGTAAACGATCAGAATCGTCGTCACGACAGGAACAAACAGCGTCGATGCGAACGCCACGCGCGGAAGCGCCATCAAGGCGTCTCGCTTGAAGCGAACGCCAATCGAAATGCCGATCATGATCTGGCCGGCAGCAAAAAGAAGATATGGAACCCGACCTTCGACAAGACCCGACGCCGCCAGGATTCCTCCACCAAGCAGCCCCCCTATCATCCAGGAGTTGTTGGCTTTCAGTTTCCGGACCAGAAGCGCAAGCGCGGCCGCGGCGGCAAATACGACCGCCAGCGAAGGCCAGTCGAGAACCGCCCTGTCGCCCGGCCCCGAAAGCCCCCCGTCATGTCCTATCGTGAGCAGCAGCCAGGGCAGGCACATGACGATGATCGCAACACGAATGGTCTGCGACAGCGCCACCGCCTCCGTGTTCGCGCCTTCGCTTTCACCGGTTCTCGCCATCTCCGCCAGACCACCGGGAGTCAGGGAGAAATAGGCCGTCGCCCGATCAAGCCGCGCAATGCGCCCGAACGGCACCGAGAGCAATGCGCAGACCAGAACGGCGACGATCGGCGTCACAAGAATCAGAAGAAACCATTCGGCAATCAACGCCGGGGTTTCCGCGCTTAACGACAGTCCCACTGAAGAGCCGACGATGAGCTGGCCGAGCTTTCTGCCGGAATTGGGCGCAAAAATCTTTTCGCCTGCTATCGATGCGAAGGCGGCGACGAGAAGTGGACCCATGACCCAGGCGAGCGGCATCCCGATGCTTGATGCGCCAACGCCAGCAAGCACCGCCGCTACCAGGATCACCAACGTTTTTCCCTTTTGCAGCCAGCTGTTTCCGACTTTGTTATCCCACAGCGCCATGGCTCCCCTCTTTCTGCCGTCAAGCCTTGCGATCAGGGCAAATAGAGCCCGCCATTGACGTGGATGGTCTGCCCGGTGAGGTAGCGTCCCTGTGGCCCGGCAAGATATGCAACCATCGACGCGACGTCGGAGGGCTCGCCCTCGAACCCAAGGGGAAGCGAGCCTGTGGCGTGATGAACCGGCTCGCTCAGGCCAGCGGCTTTGCGGTCCGTGTTGATGCGACCCGGAACCACGATGTTGACGGTGATGCCGCGGGGCGCAAGCTCCCTGGCCAGCGCCTTGGTCAACCCGATCAGCCCGGCCTTTGCCGTAACCACATGCGCACGTTCGGGAGCGCCGGTGTGAGCGGTCATGCCTCCGATGTTTATGATACGCCCTCCTGACTCCATCACACCGGCGGCTGCCTGCGCCGAGAGGAAACCTGCGTCGAGGATGCTGGCCAGAACCAACCGCCACGCATCGTAGGAGATGGCGGCCAGGCTTTCTTCGCGACGGACAGCGGCGTTGTTCACCAGTATGTCCACTCGGCCGAACGCGGCCAGAGCTGCCGCAACCAGATCTCGTCCCGCGTCCGGGCAGGTCAGATCGCCCAGATGGAGGATCGCGCCCCGCCCCATATGCCTGATTTCCTCGACAACCTTCTCAGCGTCCTCACGGGAGCGATTGGCGTGGACGACCACATCGGCGCCGGCTTTCGCCAGGGCCAGCGCCGTCTCGCGGCCGATGTTCCGGGCGGCGCCGGTCACAATGGCGCACTTGCCCGAAAGGGCCAGATCAGTATCCTCAATCATCTCTCAGCCTCGTTACCTTCCAAGCTTGCGGTTGACCTGCGGCGTCCGCGATCGTCGCGGGACGCTCAAGAGCATTTCCAGCAAAAGTGTGAAACGATTTTGCGCCAAGGAAATGCAGCTAAAGCAATGAGATAGATCGGTTCTGCCGATTCAATGACACCAGAACCGCTCTAGAATTCCTCCCGGGGATAGACCGGCGGGATAGGCTCGGCTGCATTGATGAGAGGTCCCAGCTCGGCTTCGATTTCGGCCATCGCCGACAGCCAGGTCGCCAGACGTATCTCGATGCTTTCGAGATCTTCGTCAGGCAGCCGAAGCCCTTGCAGTTCCGCGAGCGTCCGGATTTGGGTGTATGTCAGTTGCATGAGAGATCCATCCGATCACAGGTGCGCCAGTGTCCGGTTCATGTCCGGGTGCTGGCGATGCCATTGGGTGTGTTGCTGAAACGCGTGGCCGATCTTGAGAACGGTCGGCTCACCGAAAGGGCGGCTCGCGATCTGCAACGACAGCGGCAGTCCCTTCGAGGAGAACCCCGACGGTATCGCCATTGCCGGCACGTTCGAGAGGCTGAACGGATAGTATGCGATGCGGCGTCTGATCAGCTTCGGAAGCACGTCTTCCCGGCTGGATATGCGTTCGCGCGCCGCATCCACGAGTCTCGGCGGGAAGACGTCGGTCGGAGTCAAAAGCGCGTCATATCTGCGCATCGCATCCAGCACCTCCTCACGGACGATGGTGCGGGCTCGCATCGCACGATGATATACAGTTGCCGGGATCAGGCTCGACGCCACCAGCCGGGTGCGCGTACCCTGATCGAAAAGCTCATACCGGTCTTTCAGGAAGTTCGCGAGAAACCATGACGCGACATCCGCATCCGTCGTCAGCATCTGCAGCGCGACCGCATGCCGCGCCAGGGGCAGCGAAATTTCTTCGATCGTCGCGCCGGCATCCCTCAGGACGCTTACGGCATTTTCGAAGGTCTCAAGGACTTCCGCATCGATGTCGCCATAGGCAATCTCCCTGACGACGGCGAGGCGCATTCCCCTCAGGTCGCCATCCAGTCCTTGAGAGTAGCGCGGCACGGGACGAGGACTGGACAGCCGGTCAAGTGGATCATGACCGGCGACCGCTTCGAGAACGAGAGCGAGGTCTTCCACTGATCGCGCCATGGGTCCGAAGGTGTCGCTGGTATAACCGGCCATGACGCCGCCGTGGCGGCTGATACGCCCGAACGTCGGCCTCAATCCTGCGATGCCGTTGCAGGATGAGGGCCCACGTATGGACCCCCCGGTATCCTCCCCGATCGAGAACGAACACTGCCCCGCCGCCGGAGCAATTCCGGAACCGGTCGAGGAGCTCGAGGCGTCATAGTCCGGATGCCAGGGATTGCGCGGAAGGCCATAGGGAAACTCGATTGTGCTGCCCTTGCCCCATTCATGCTGGTTCTGCTTGCCGAGCAGAACGCTGCCCGCATCGGCAAGCTTCCTCACGACCGTCGAATCGTGAGGGGGAACCATCTCATCCTCTCTGAGGACCTTCGTGCCCAGGGTGGTGGGAAATCCCAGCGCGTGCATCTGGTCTTTCACACCATAAGGTATTCCATGCAGAGGTCCGCGATAGCGGCCCGCACAGATGTCCGCCTCAGCTTGCCTCGCCTGCTTCAGCGCCCGCTCGGGATCGACCGATATCCACGCGTTGAGCTTCCTGTCGTATCGGTCAATGCGGTCGAGGCTCGCCTGAACCAGATCGACCGGCGAGATCTTCCGGCTTTCTATCAGCGTCCCCTGCTCCCGGCAGGTCATATGCACAAGTTCATTCAATGACATTCTGAGGTCCTTGGGTAGAAAGGCGAGCGGATCAGCTACTGTTTCTTGGCCAGTCCGAGTTCGGTCATGAGGTCCTTCGCCTGGGCGTAGTCCTCCTTGAGGAATTCGCGTGTGGTGGCCGAATCCATGTAGCGTCCGTCACCGGCGACGGACTCGATCAGGGCTTTCCAGGTCGGGCTTGCATTCGCATCCCGCAGGACCGCCTCCCAACCCTTCACCTGTTCTTCAGTGAGCGACTTCGGACCGATAACTACGGTCCAGTTCGTCATGACGACGTCGAAGCCTTCTTCCTTGCATGTCGGCACATCCGGAACGGCTTGCGCCCTTTGGTCCGACGTGAGGCAGAGAATCCGCATCGCACCAGACTGATGGTGCGGGATCGCATTATTCTGCAACTGTGACATCGCATCGATGTGACCGCCGAGAAGATTGGTCACCGATTCCGCGCCGCCGCTGAAGATAACGATCTTCAGCTGGTTCGGATTGATGCCCCGCTCCTTCGCCAGCAGCGCCACGGCGCCATGATTGACGCCGCCGCGATCGCTTCCCACGGAGATTGCAAGCGACGCGGGGTCCTTGGTCAGCTGCTCAACGAACTCGGTAATGTTCTTGTAGGGGGAGTCGGACCGCACCGCGATGGCGACAGCCTCGTTGCCCATGTAGGAGAGTGGCGTGACGTCGGTCAACGGGTCGAGTTCTGAGCGCCCGCTGATGTGGTTCGACATGATGCCGCCCTGCGCAATACCGATGAAATGCGGATCTTTTTTCTGGCTGACATAACCATAGGCCAGTCCGCCGCCGGCCCCCGTCTTGTTGAGCACGACACTTTCGGTGACACCCGACTCAGACAGCACCTTCTGAAGCGCACGGGCCGATTTGTCGTTTCCGCCGCCCGCCGCGGATCCGACCACGATCTCCACCGTCTTTGAGGGCTTCCAGGCCTCCTGCGCGATGGCCGACGTTCCCAAAGCGAGCGAAGCCATGAAGGCGGCCGTGATCAGAGCCATGGAGGGTACAGGAAGTTTGCTATGCTTTTTCATATCTAACTCCTAGTTTCATCGGTGGTGTTCTGGGTTGAATGGAATGTCAGGTCGCCGGCGCACGCCGACCCCTTATGGATGTCTTGAAGATCGTGAATACGAGGATGGTCACGCACAGTATGGCGAGCGAAATGCTGACCATGCTGTGCAGGAAGATTGAGAGGCTGCCGCCGGATATCGTCATCGCCTGGCGGAATGACTGCTCCATCAGGCTTCCCAACACGACGGCGAGAACCATCGGCGCCAGTGGGATATCCAGTTTGCGGAAAACAAATCCGAGCAGCCCGAAAGCCAGGCAGAGAAACAGTTCGAATTCGAGATTGTTGATAGCGAAGATGCCGATTGTCGCCAGGACCAGGACGATGGGGAAGAGGAGGCCCTTGGGAATGTAAAGCAGGCGTACGAAAATGAAGATGAGAGGCAGGTTAAGAAGAAGAAGCATAACGTTGCCGACATACATGCTGTTCACGAGGCCCCACACGACGTCGGGATGGTTCTGGAAGAGCAGCGGGCCAGGCTGAATGCCGAACATGATGAATGCGCCCAGCAGGACAGCGGTCGAGCCCGAACCCGGAACACCGAGCGTCAGCAGTGGCACCATGGATCCCGTGCTCGCCGCGTTGTTAGCCGTTTCAGGGCCGGCGACGCCTTCGATCGCGCCCTTGCCGAATTCTTCTGGATGCTTGGCGTTGGACTTTTCGACGGAATAGGAGACGATCGAAGCTATCGTGGCGCCGGCGCCCGGCAGCACGCCCACGAGAAAGCCGATCAGGCTGCCACGCGCAACGGGCTTTGCAGAACGCTTCCATTCCTCCCGTGTCAGCATGAGCTTGCCGTCAAGCTTGATGATGTCGCCTGTCGATTGGAATTTCTCTGCGAGCGCGCTGAGCACTTCGCCCACGGCGAATACGCCGACGACGACGATGATGAAATCTATGCCTTCCTGGAGGGCAGGCACCCCGAAGCTGTAGCGTATCTGTCCGCTTTGAAGATCGGTGCCGACAGTCGCAATGGCGAGGCCGATCATCGTCGACAGCATGCCTTTTGCAGGCGAACTCCCGGTCAGGGAGAAAACGCATGTCATCGCGACCAGCATGAGCATAAAGTATTCGGGCGGGCCGAAGCTCAGCGCGGCGGTCGTGAGCGGTACGGCGAATATCGTGAGGGCGATGATCGCCGTCGTCCCGCCGATGAAGGAGCCCCATGCCGATATGGCAAGGGCCGCGCCCGCCCGTCCCTTTCGCGCCATCTGATAGCCGTCGATCGCCGTCATGACGGAAGAAGACTCGCCAGGCGTATTGATAAGGACGGAGGTGATCGCGCCGCCATATTGGGCGCCGTAGTATATTCCCGCCATCATGATCAGGGCGGAAGTCGACGAAAGATCGTAGCAAAAGGGAATAAGCAGGGCCATCGCCGCCGACGGTCCGATTCCCGGCAAGACACCGATCACCGTGCCCATGAAAACACCTATGAAGGTGTACCAGAGATTATGCGGCTGAAGACTGATCGAGAAGCCGTCGATAACTTGAAGAAGTGCGTCCATGTCTCGCGCCTCCCCCTAGAAACCGAGAAGGCCGCCGGGAAGCGGCACCTGCAGAACACGGGTGAAAAGGGCGTACATCCCGATCGAGAACAAGACCGACGTTATTGCGTTTGCCGCAAACCTGTTGCGATTGAAATAGCTGCTGAGACCGAGGAGGAACAGGCTGCTGGAGAGCAGGAACCCCAAGGGAACCAGTGCCATGAAATAGGCGACCATCCAGGCGGATACGGATATCACCGTCATCCACTCCGATTTTGTCCTTCCATCCTGCCTGTTGTCGTTCTGGCCACTTTGCTGGCTGCCCGCAAACACCGTCTCCATGAACAGCCACAGAGACGAGACTGCGAACCCCGCCCCCAGGATAAGCGGGTAAACTCTCGGCCCGACCGGATCTATGTTGTCCAGAACCGGAATGCTGAGTGTTGCATAGACATATAGGCAAGAGAACGCGAGCGCGCTTGCCGCAATACTCCGATCTTGGAGCATTGGCTTCCTCCCAATCTGATGATCCCGTCGCCAGCGCTTCTGCGTCGCTTGATCGCGAATGACTTATGAGTAGTCGCTGGATTGCATTTTTTTAAGCGCAAATAACCCACCAACTGATGCGCAATACGCATAAATCAACACGCAGCAGATCGCGGCGTTGAACGTGCATGGATAGTCAACGCAAGGCATTGGGCGCTCACAGAATGTCATATTCATGCTGCGGGACCGGCTGCATGCCTTATCAGCCGAGCCCGCTCGGAATCGGTAGTGGTTCGGCAAGCGGCATGCGGTTGTCGCCGTAGCTGATCGGGCTACGCACGGAGCGGAGCTCAGCCATTTCATCGGCCTGTGTCTCGATCTCATTGCATTGCCGGATCAGGCTGCGTGCTTCGGCGATGACACTCTGGAACATGCGAATGGCAGGGGCATCGAGCGACGCCAGACCTCATGGAGCCTTCAAGGGTAAAACTCCTTAAGAGACGCTCAAAGAACGGCTATCGTAAACCTGCGGGTATCTCGCAACCTTCATTGCATCATGGGAAACGCACGGCCAGCTTGCGCTTGCGATAAAGTTCGTGATCAACGGCCAGGAAGTGTTTGCGCGTTGACATCAGCCGGATATTGGCATTGAGGCCGCCCGCGGTCATTTCTTCATGCAGCGGATCGCTATTGTAAGTGAGGTCGGCGAGCAGCACCGGCCACCACCAGCGTGGTCGACATGTCCGTTGTCAGGCGCCCATGATGGGCTGACCGGCGGTGTTCAAGTTGCGAGACGGCATGTAGCTTGGGTGGACAACTTTTCGGTCATGCTGATGCTCTGACGCTCATCTCAGATGACACGCCGCAGAGTGATCTGTGTCTACCTTGCGCAACAAGGGAACCTCCACGCGGCAACGCGCAGTTGCAACAGGACACCGCGTGTGGAACCGGCAACCGTTAGGTGGATTGACCGGGCTCGGCACATCACCTTTGAGAATGATGCGTGTTTGTTTTTTACGCCCCGGATCGGTTTGCGGCACTGCTGATAGCAGGGCCTCTGTGTATGGATGCTGAGGGTTTCCGAAAATTTGCGCTGTATTCCCGATCTCTACAATATTCCCCAGATACATAACGGCGATTCGATCCGAGACGCGTTCGACCACGGCTAAATCATGAGAGATGAATATCTGGGAAAGCTGATACTCAGCCTGAATATCATTCAGCAAATTAATGATCTGCGCTTGGACCGAAATATCAAGTGCGGACACGGGTTCGTCGCCGATGATGATGCTGGGACCAGCCGCGAGAGCCCTTGCTATGGCGATACGCTGGCGTTGGCCGCCGGAGAACTGATGTGGATACTGGCTCATTTGTTCAGGCCGCATTCCCACCTGCCTGAACAGCTCGGCAACCCGGTCGGTCCTGGCTGAGCCGCTGAGCTGACTATGCGTTGCAAGCGGTTCAGCCACCAGACGACCAACGGTTATGCGCGGGTTCAAGGACGAATACGGATCCTGGAACACCATCTGCATGTGACGGCGCAAAGGCCGTAACTTTGCTTCCCGCAGCTTGCTGATATCCTGGCCGAACAGCCGGATAGTTCCTTCCGTCGGTTCAAGAAGCCGCAGAATGGTCTTTCCCGCAGTCGACTTGCCGCACCCGCTTTCGCCAACGATCCCCAGCGTCTCGCCCTTGGTCAGGTCCAGGGATATCCCGTCGACAGCACGCACATGGTTCACGACCCGTGACAGAACGCCCTTTCGGATCGGGAAGTATTTCTTGAGATTTTTGACGCTGAGTACGTACGGCGTATTGGAAGCGGCAGTATCCACTGCTGGAATGCTCGGCATAGGTGTTCCCCCACTTATCTTGCAGGATGCCAGCAGGCGACAATATGATTGGTGTCGACCACTTCGAAAGGCGGTGGCTTTTCTGCGCATACCGACGTCGCCTCCCCGCACCGCGGCTGGAAGGGGCATCCCGCCGGAAGCCCGGAGAGTTTGGGAACCACACCCGGAATTTCCCGCAGCCGTTCGGACTTTTCCTGCAATGAACTGCCCAGCTTCGGCAAGGCCCCCAGCAAGCCGCGCGAGTAGGGATGACTCGGCTGGGAGAAGAACCGTTCAACCGACGCTTCTTCCACTTTCCTGCCGGCATACATGACCACCACGCGGTCCGCGTTTTCCGCAACCAGGCCCATGTCATGCGTGATGAGGACAATTGCGGTCCCGAAATCCTGCTGCAGCTTACCCAGCAGGTCGGTGATCTGTGCCTGTACGGTCACATCCAGGGCCGTGGTTGGTTCATCGGCCAAGAGCACGCGTGGGTTGCAAGCCAGCGCGATCGCGATCATCACGCGCTGACGCATACCGCCCGACAGTTGGTGCGGATAATCGGACAAGCGCCGCTGCGCATCGGGGATCTGGACGATTTCCAGGAGTTCCGCAGCGCGCTCCAGCGCTGCTTTTCTTGAGAGGTCTTGGTGCAGCACGAGCACTTCGGCAATCTGCTCTCCGACAGTCATAAGAGGATTCAGGGAACTCATGGGCTCCTGGAAAATCATGGCGATTTCCTTGCCCCGGACTTTTCTCAGATCCCTGTCCGACAGGTCGGCGATATTACGCCCGTCCAGGCGAATCTCCCCTTCGCTGATCCGTGCCATAGGCGGCAGCAATCCCAGCGCAGACAATGCGGACATGCTCTTTCCGCAGCCGGATTCTCCGACGATGCAAAGCGTTTCGCCCTGTTGGACGGAGAATGACAATCCACTGACCACGTCGAATTCGTCGAAAAATCGGACATGGAGATTGCTGAATTCAAGCACAGGCGCCGAGCCCATCGTCTACCTCCTCATCGTCTGGTTGCGCAATCCATCACCAAGAAGGTTCGCACCCAGAACGGCAATGAAGATCGCGATGGATGGGCATATGACAAACCACGGAGCTATATCGAGATACTCGAATCCCACCTGAACCATGGAACCCCATGTGGACGTCGGCGGCTGCGCGCCCAAGCCGATAAAGCTGAGGCTCGACTCAAGAATAATGGCGAAGCCAATTCCCAGGGTCGCCTGGACAATGACCGGTGAAATCACGTTGGGCAGGATATGCCTGACGAGGATGAGGAAAGGGCGGACTCCCACCGAGCGCGCGGCAAGAACATAGTCGTTGTTCTTGATCGACAACACTTGACCGCGCGTGAGGCGCGCGAAAGTGGGGATCGACACAATGGCGATTGCGATCGTCGCGTTGACCAGCCCCGGTCCAAGCACAGCCGAGATTGTCAGGGCAAGCACGAGAGGCGGCAGGGCGATGATGCTGTCGAGGACACGCATCAGCAATTCGTCGACAACGCCGCCGACATAACCCGCGATGAGGCCGATCGGCACTCCCGCGCCGATGCCGATCAAGACCGATGCGAAGGCCACCAGCAAAGACAGTCTCGCACCAAAAAGCAGGCGGCTGAAAATGTCGCGTCCGAGTTCGTCCGTACCGAGCCAGTGGTCAGCGCTTGGTGACGACAAGAGCGCCCGGTAGTCGATGGCGTCCGGATCGTAGGGCGCGAGCACGGGTGCGAGCAGCGCGGCGATTCCCAGGACAAGAAGTATACCTCCGCCGATCCAGGTCGCCGTCCCGATCAGCGCCAGATGATCGCGCACCTGCCTCGTCGCCTTTTTCATGGTTAGGGGATGGCTGCCGTCGAGCGACTGTTCGGTAGCTATGGTCATGAAAGCACGCCGATCTAGGAACGGGAGGAGCGGGGATCAAGTGCGCCGTAGACGATGTCGACCAGCAATGTGGAGAAGGTCACGGCGACGGCGATGATCATGACCAGGGCCTGAACGACAGGGTAGTCCCGCCCCAAGATTGAATCAACCAGCAGACGTCCGATGCCCGGCACGGCGAATACCGTCTCGGTCACGACAGCGCCGCTGAAGACAAGACCAAGCTGTAGCCCAAGGATCGTCACGACTGGCAAAAGCGCATTCTTGAGAGCATGCTTCAGGACCACCGTGCTTTTCGAGAGACCCTTTGCATACGCTGTGCGGATATATGGCAGTTGCAGGACATCGCTGAAACTTGCCCGCGATTGCCGCAGGATGATCGCTGCCAGACTCAGACTGATTGTCACCGCAGGCATGATTGATCGCCGCAGGCTCTCCTGGAAATCAACCAAGGGCGAGACATAGCCGGATGGAGGCAACAGATTGAACTGGAGCGAAACCACGTAGATCAACACGCCGCCTGCAAGAAAATAGGGCGTTGATGCGCCGACAAAGGTGATCAATGATCCCAGCTTGTCCCATAGGGAATTGGGGAAGGAGGCGCTCAGCGCTCCAAGGGGGACGCCGACTGCTGTTGCAAGCAGAATGGCCATAAGGCCGATCTGCAGTGTCGGCCACAGTCTTGGGAGGATGATCTGCCCGACATCCTGCTTGTTTCGGAACGAGACGCCCAGATCGCCGGTAGCCAGCCGCCCGACCCATTTCGCATACTGGATATAGACCGGCTGATCGATGCCGTACTGACGGCGCAGTTCCGCGACTTGTTCTTCGCTCACATTGGCCTGAGCATCACTTAGGATCAGGTCGGTAACGTCGCCGGGCAAAAGGCGCATAAGCCCGAAGACGGCCACGGAAACCAGGAACAGGACGGGTATGGTGGCGATAACGCGCCTGGTGATGAGTGAAAGCATCAAGCTCCCCGTCGAGATGAATGGCTGCGACACCCCGTCTGGGGTGTCGCGTCGTGTCGCTGAATTGCGCAATACACGAATGATCTCAAGCAGAAGTGGCGGCCGCGCGTCACGCGGTTACAGAAATCCGCGTGAAGTCGATGATCGAGTCAGGCTTGTGGACGAAGCCCTGGACCCGCTTACCGATGCCCTTGAAATCGGAGCTGTAGTGCCAAGGGATGTAGATTGAATCGTCGCTCACCCCGGCGGTGATCTGGTCGAAGACCTGCTTTCTCTTGCCCGGGTCCAGTTCACCGCGCTGCTGCAGGAACAGGGCGTCCATCTCGGGGCTCGCACAGGCAAAGGCCTTCGCGTACGAGCCTTCGGACTGCAGGAGGATGGACAAGTACTGATCCGGATCGGGGCGATATCCCCACCAGCCGTGAAGATCAAGCGGCAACGTACCACCAAAAAGCTTATTTCGATGGTTTGCATAGTCGACCTGCTCAAGGTTCACCTTGACGCCGACATCCGCAGCCATCGACTGGAAGATCTGCGCGGCACGCTGTTTGACGGCCTCGGGGCGCAGGTAGGTGGTGATCTCGACCGATCCGAGCCCGGACTCATCCAGGAGCCGCTTGGCCTTGTCCTGATCGAAGGAGAATGGAGCGTAGTCCGCATCGTAGAACGGATTGCCGGGAAGGATGGCGCTATAGCCGACAGAGCCGGTTCCAAAATATGCGGCCCGATGCAGGGCTTCGCGGTCGATTGCCCATTGGAACGCCTGGCGCAGTTTCTTGTTGCTGCCCGGATATTCGCTTCTGGCGTTGAAGGAAAAGTATTCCCAGCGGAAGCCGATGCGTTCGGAAACGGCGAAATTCGTTTCATTGCGCAGCCCGGCGATATTCTGCAGCGGCAGTTCCTCCGCGATATCCACGCCGCCGGTCTTCAGTTCAGTAAGTCTGGTGCTATCGCTGGGGATCGGGCGCAGGATGATCCTGTCGAGGTAGGGACGCTCGGAATCCCAGTAGTCGGGATTTCTCTCGAGGACCGTTTCAGTGTCCTGCGCGTAGTGCACGAAGCGGAATGGACCCGCGCCAACCGGATTCAGCCCTGACTGCTCTTTGCCGTACTTTTCGAACGCGGCGGGTGAGCCGATGCAGCCCACCACGTCGGTCAGGGCGTACAGGAAAGCGGCGAACGGATACTGGAGTGTCAGCTTAACAGTAAGGCTGTCGACCGCTTCCATACTCTCCAGCACCTTGATTTCGCCGGCGCGGATCGAGCTGATATCCGGGTTTTGGATGCGCTTGAAATTATAGATGACCGCTTCCGCATCAAAGTCAGTGCCATCATGGAATTTCACACCCGGGCGCAGATGCAGCAGGTATGTCCTGGGATCGGGCTGCTCCCAGCGCTCAACCAGCATCGGAGCAAGGTTTCCGCCTTCGTCAACGGCCAGGAGCGAATCATGGATGGCGCGGACGGTCGCGCGCCCCTGTAGATTTCCGGTGAGATGAGGATCAAGACTGCGCGGATCCGCAATCAGAGCCACCGTCAGAGTGCCGCCGCGAGCGGGCGCCGCCACGGCAGGCGCGCCAGGGCGAAAAAGCCCCAGCCCCGCAACGCCGATGGCTCCGACTTTAACAAACTGCCTGCGTGTGATCATGAGCTGCACCCTCTTTTATGTTTTTATGCACAGAATCTACGTTCTCTCAGACGTTATAGACGCCTCACCATCGATGCGGCACTGTATGAATCACCCAAAATATAGCTAAAGATGCTGACGATTTGACGAAAATGGGCGCTGCTTGGAACTAGGCCGCAATGCTATTCTGCCCGCCTTATGGAGATGAGAAATGGGGTCCTTTTCAGGCACGGATGAGATCGACGAACCGAATGCGCCGGAGATTGCTCGCCAACTCCACGAACTCCCGTTAGATTCCGAAGAAAAGACACTTCGCACCGTCCGCGAAGTGGCCAATCTCATTAATATGAGCAACGATTACGAAGGCATGCTGACGCGGATCGTGCAGACGGTGTGCCAGCAGAGCGACTGGGGACGCTGCAGCATCCTGATAGTTGACCGGAAAAATGGCCTGTCCCGTTGCGTCGCCCTCCACGACCGCGCCTTCCCGAACGATGAAATCGCTGAAACAGCCTGGAATCTTGTCAGCAGCCCGACCCTAAACGTGGCGGAGAAGGGTGAGGCGATCATTCTTGCCGATGCACAAAACGATCAGCGATATTCGGCCTACCGGGAGTTTTCCGTCCGTCACAAGCTGAAGACGATAGTCCTGCTGCCTCTGTCCTCGCGCGACGTCGACGGTCGTGAGATGGTCTTTACGGTGTCGGCACGCGACCTTTCCAAGGTCACAGCTGCAAAACTGGACAACCTTTTCACAATCGCCCACATGATCTCGATTGCCGTTGAAAAATTTAAGCTTTTCCGCGCCGAGCAGACAGCAAATGATAATTTGCATCAGACACTTGAAATAAATTCAACCCTGATGAGCCGCGTAATATCTGGATGCACGCTAGCGGAATTAATCAGCCTTATTCAAGCGTATCTCCACCTTCCAGTCGCCTTTTATGATTGTATTTCAGATTTGTTCTTGTGGTCCCGCTATCCGGACTCGGTGATGAAGCTGCCGAGTGAGCAGAGATCTGCCGCCATCGAGCTGCTGGATGCGGAAATCCGACGACTTATTGTAACGGAGCCCAAACAGGATTCGACAAGCAGAATCTCCATCTCTCTGAATGAAGGCAAACAGATTGAAATGGATGCTTTTATCCAGCCAATGTCGGTTAGTGATCAAACGGCAGGTGGACTGGCTATAATGCTTGGCGAAAAACGTCTGACCGACTTTGAATCATTGGTCGCTCAAGGCGCACAGTTTGCACTTTCGGCTCATCTGATGCGAACCTATGCACAGTGGACGCAGAAGAGCACCGACTTCTCCGAATTTCTGGGCTACTTGTTCGATGGAGATTGGCGGGGTGGGCAAAGCGTTCAGCTCATGGCCGAGCGGCTCGGAATCGACATTAAGGCACGAATGCGCTTTTTGGCGGTTGACCTGCTTCCGGTGATTTCTGCTGATCCTCCTCCCTTACGCTCCATAGAGCAGGCGATCCGACAGATCGTTCCGGCAGCGACGGCATGCATCAACTCCAACGTCCTCTTCATTCTATACCCATATGACAAGAGGGAAGACGACCGCACGCTCAGGCGTCTGTCACAGGAGGTGGCGCAGCAGATCCAGTGGCGTCTCGGAACCGAAGTCGCCATGGTGGCAAGCCATATCTGCGCATCGCCCGGCGACTACAAGACCGTACGGACGCAGTGCCTTGAGGTGTTTCGGCTGGCCAGGCTCTTCAAGCGCACCGGGTTGGTGAAAAATGATGATTTTGGCGTTTTCGCGGTCTTAATCGCAGCATTGGGCGACGAGGCAATCTCCAGATATCTGGCAGAAACAATAGAGCCGATTGAAGCTCACGATAACTCAAAGGGGGGCGCCTTACTTGCTTGCGGCGAGGCATTCCTGCATCATGCATGCCGCTATCAGGCGGCCGCCGACGCGTTGGAAATTCATGTTTCAACACTGCGCTATCGGCTGAATCGCCTGAAGGAACTCTTCGATCTGGACCTTGACGGTAACGAAGATCACCGCTTCGCGCTTTCATTGGCGCTTCGGATTCGAAAATTGAAAATCGAGTGAGCGGGAGGCTGGGAGCCCCCGACATTTTGCGTACAGATGGGCTACAGCACCGCCTCTATCAGAAACGGGCCGCGCCGCGCCATCCCGGCGCGCAGCAGGCTGACGAACTCTTCCACGGTTTCGGCACGCCCTGCCTCAACACCCATGCCTTTGGCAAGGGAGCACCAGTCTATCGCTGGATTGTCCACCTCCAACATGAGCCGGGCATTCCGGCCAAATTCGTTCACCCCGACATTCCGCATTTCACCCTTGAGGATGGAGTAGCCGCGATTTGCGAGGACGATCGTCAGTATGTCCAGATTTTCTCGTGCCTGGGTCCAGAGCCCCTGCGCGGTGTACATGCCGCTACCGTCGGCCTGCAATACGATCACCTTCCGATCGGGGCAGGCGACGGCCGCGCCGACCGACAGCGGAATACCTATTCCAATCGCTCCTCCTGTAAGCCGCAAGAGGTCGTGCGGAGGAGCGAACGGCGCAAGTTCGGCCATGCGTCCGGCCGATGAAATGGATTCGTCACACAAAATTGCATTTTCCGGCAAAAAGCGCGCGAGGGCCATGGTGAGAGTATCCGGGTCCAGTTTTCCGGATGGCAACGGGAGGTCGCGTGTGGTGAGTGAGTTCGTGTCGAACGGAGCATTGATCGCGACGCCGAGTTCAACCGTCAACTCTTCCAGGACAGAAACGTAATCATGCTCGTCGCCAGCGAGTTCGACGGCGGCGCAACCCGTCGGCAGCAGAGTGCCGGGCTTGCCAGGATATGCGAAAAATGCGACCGGGCTTCGAGCGCCTATGCAAACCACGGCTTCAAAGCCAGCCAAGGTCCGGACGGCCTGATCCACATTGTAGGGTATGGGCCGCACCGCCACACGTCCGGCTCCGCGCTCCATGCGTGAGGCGTTGTGCGAGAATAGCGGAATGCCCCTGGCTTTCGCAATCCTGCCTGCCATGCGCAGCGCTTCGCCCCGCATCGCCTTTCCGCCCAAGATGATAGCGGCCTTGCGCCCCCGCAGAAGGTCCGCTGCCGCGCGCAATTTTTCGGGAGCAATGGCTGAAAGAGGCGGCAGATCTATCGGAACTTCGATGCCGGGCGTCACATTGGTCCATGCCGCATCGGCGGGCAAGATCATTGTGGATATGCCCGGCATACGCATGGCCGCCAGATAGGCGGCTTCCGTGCATCTGCGAACGTCCTGCGCATCGGCAACCCTTCCGACCCATTGGGACATGGGTCTCGCGAGGCTTTCTATGTCAGTCGTCAGCGGCGCGTCATGTTCGAGATGAAACGTCGCATGGTCACCAACTATATTGATCATTGGCGTGCGGGCGCGGCGGGCATTGTGCAGGTTCGCCAGGCCATTGGCCAAACCTGGCCCCAGATGCAGCAATGTTGCCGCCGGCCTGTCCGCCATGCGGCCATATCCATCGGCAGCGGCGGTGACGACGCCCTCAAACAAGCCGAGAATACAACGCATCTGCGGTTTACGATCAAGCGCAGCCACGAAGTGCATTTCCGATGTTCCGGGATTGGCGAAGCAAACATCAACCTTGTTGGCCAACAGAACATCGCACAGGGTGTCGGCCCCGTTCATAGGAATTCCTTTCCACGCTCGGCAGGGAATACAGACAAGAGGCCATTCCCCTGGAAATTATTCTCCGTATCGCTGGAGAAATACGGCTCCTGCCATTTGCCGTCAGTCCGCTTCCCTTGGTGCTGCACCCTCGCCGTGGCGGGGGTGCAGATAGAGACGGACAGTGGAATCAGAGCTTGATATCACTGTACTTGCCGAATCCATATTCGGTGAGGGCAAAGCCGGTCTTCACAACCGATCCTTCAGTATAGCGAATATTGCCGTAACGCTGCATGATGACCATGTCCGATGACGAGTTGACGATCGGAAGTTCCCACATGCCCAGTTCTTCGAAATCGACCTTGATCGCCCGCTCCCCAATACGCGCATAGACCGTATTTTGCTTATGCGACGATTGTTCATAGTCGGCGGCGATGATCGTGCCGTCCGGCTTCGCCATCTTGAAGTAGTCATATTTCTGGTAAGCAAACACAGCGTCGGCGGACCAGATCGCCAGTTCGCCGTCATCCACGAAGCCATGTAGAAAACGGTAACCCGTGTATCTTGGACCCGTATGCCACATCACATGCTTGCAATAACCCTTGGTGTCATAGGTCTTGCCACGGAACTTCAATGTGCCCGTCAGATCCGGCAGGTGGAGAACTTCCTCGTTCGATTCCGACAAGGTGTCCATCCAGGTAAGTGTGTTCAGTGGACGGACCCGAGCCTCGAAGGAATCCTCGCTTGACGCTGCATGGACAATGACGACGATTTCACCGTCTTCGTCGCGGACCTCGGCAATGTCAGACTGAATGTCCAGATACGGACTATCAGATTGGACCCAGAGATTGGGGCTTTTGGCAATCTCTCGAGCTGATCCATCATAAATCCAGGCAGCGTGAGTCCAGTGCCCGCCCCGATAGGCCATACGGATCGAGAAAAGTCGGTTGTCCGCAAAAAAGTGGTACTGCAAACTGTCATTGGCCGTAAACCGGAATGCAGGGCGTCGAACTGGATCAGTCATCTGGTAACCTCTTGTTGAAGATGGGAGCGGCCGAGCGATCCGACCGAAACAAGGAAAGCCTAACTTTCAGCCGCAATGCCTTCCATATCGAAATCGTACTACTAACCGGAGCAGGTTTCCTCGAAACGGTATCAAACGGGCAGGATCCTATTTCTTCGAGAACGAGGGCCTCTCCAAAAGCACCATTTTGCGGCATGGCCGATCGTTCCCTCCGTTGCGCCAGGCAAGAGCCGTTTGATCCCAGGCTGTTGTTAGGAAAGCAGGGAGAACGATCGTCTTCCTCAACGCAACGGGGAGAAATCCGTTGGAAGGAGGATGCGGTTGTCGAGCATATCGATGTTTTCAGACAGTTTCGGGATAAAAGCCTGCCATGCGGGATCGGCTGCGAGGCGTTTGCGCCGATCGGCGCGATCACCGAGATCCCGGTAGCCCCACAGATGAATCACGTGATTGAGTGGCCCGATTTCGGTCTGGAAATAGCCGATGAGATTGCCCAGAATCGGCTGTTGGATGGCAAGCCCTTCCTCGCGTACAAGCTGCAGGTAGCGGGTAAGCTTGCCGGCCTTGATCC
This sequence comes from Aquamicrobium ahrensii, assembly GCF_040545755.1. Classification (NCBI taxonomy): domain Bacteria; kingdom Pseudomonadati; phylum Pseudomonadota; class Alphaproteobacteria; order Hyphomicrobiales; family Phyllobacteriaceae; genus Aquamicrobium; species Aquamicrobium ahrensii. The sequence goes on along the minus strand of NZ_JBEPMN010000017.1, from coordinate 9,527 downwards.
GGTAGATGCGTTCTTCGACAATCATAGAGGCATATCCCCCCCAGCGGCTTCCGCGGCCATTTCCTCGCGCACGGTACGCGCTACGCGGAAGGCCTCCACGGCGGCGGGCACGCCACAATAGATACCAATCTGGATCAGCGCCGCGCGCAGTTCGGCATCGCTTAGTCCGTTGCGCATCGCACCGCGGAAATGCACCTTGAATTCGTGCATCCGCCCCAGAGCCGCCAGCATGCCGAGATTCAGGAGGCTGCGCTGCTGCAGCGACAGGCCCTGGTCGGTCCAGCCCATGCCCCAGCAATATTCATTGAGAACATCCTGAAAGGGCATGGAAAAATCATCGGCGTTGCTGAGCGCAGCGTCAACATAGGCGTCACCCAGAACCGCCCGACGAATTTCCTCGCCTTTGGCCCGCAAACTCTTATCCATGTTCGTTCTCCGGGTTTCGTCCAGCAAGCAGAAAGGTCCTGAGTTCCGCAGCGACCTCTTCATGGGCCTCGAGGAGGATGGAATGGCGCCTGCGTGGAAAGATAGTCAGTTTCGATCCCGCGATACGCTCGCTCATGAACCTTGCCATACGGGGATTGGAGCCCTGATCATCCTCGCCGGTGGCGATGAGGGTAGGACAGCCGATGCGCGCCAGCTCGCCTCCGAAGTCGCTCTCGGCCAGGACCCGATAAGCGGCGGCGTAGCACTCGGGATCATTGGAGGCGTTGCGCGCGCGCAATTGCGCCATCAACTCAGGATTCGCCTGCTGGAATTCTTTGCTGAACCAGCGGCTTACTGAATTGTCGTAGTGGGATCCAGGTTCCTTGGTCTGGAGCAGATGCAGGCGATCCCGGACGCGCTGGTTTTCGGTTTCATTGCGTCCGGCGACGGTGGCCAGCAGCGCAAGCCGATCGATACGGCTGGGATGATCAAGCGTCGCGCGCTGCGCAATCAAACCGCCCAGCGAGAAGCCGGCGAGCGCAAAACGCTTGAAACCGGCATGATCGGCCAGGAGAAACAGTTCGCGGACGAAATCACCGATCTCATAGCGCCCTTTGACGCGAGCAGAACGACCATGGCCACGCAGATCGAAGCGCAGGATACGAAAATCGGGGGCGAGCCGGTCGACCACACGGTCCCAGGCTTCCAGACTCGATCCGACGCCGTGCACGCACACCAGAGGATACGTGCCCGCGCCATCGAGCCGATAGCGAATGCCGACGCCACCGGCATCGAACATAGCATCTATCGATTTGCCTGGCTGCGCAGTCATCATGCCGTCGCTTTAGCTCTTTCATGTGCCGCGTCGCGCTCTCGCGCGGCAAACACAGGCATAACCTCCTTGACGAACAGCTCCAGCGTCTTGCGCTTCAGTTCCTGCGGCAGGTTGAATGCGAGTCCGAGGCAAAACTGATCGACGCCGGCGGCCTCATATATCATCAGCTTCTCGATCACCTCGTCAGGCGTGCCAAAGAGGAGGTTGTCGCGGATCGCTTCAGGATCATAGTCGGCGCGATTGACAACGGTTTCCATCGGCACGTTCTCGGGAAAGCCGTTCACGACTGTCCCGATGTTACGGAAGAGGTTTTCGAAGCTGCGGCCGTAGGCGGCGGAAAGTTTCACCGGCAGTTCCCAGTCACCCGCTTTCTCGTAGACGCAGGCGCGGCGCAGCATCATGAACCGCGGCTTGGGCACGTTAGGGTGATCGGACGTCGCCTTGCGGAATTTCTCGCCCAGAACGCCGACTTCGGCGGGCGGGGCGGACAACGGCGTCGACAGGATATTGTATCCGTTGCGCACGGCCCAATCGAAGGTGCCGGGATCGCGTGCGGCCACCCAGATTGGAGGATTCAGCTGCTGGCGCGGCTTGGGCACGGAAGTCGCCAGCGGAAAGTTATAGTATTTGCCTTCGTGTGCGTAATCACCGGCCCACAGCTTCTGGACGGCGGGCAGCAGTTCTTGCATGTAAGCTCCGCCCTGCTCTTGGGGCATTCCGCCCGCCATGCGGTCGAACTCGTACTGATAGGCGCCGCGCGCGATGCCGAATTCAAGCCTTCCGCCGGTGAGGTGGTCACACAGCGCAGCCTCGCCAGCCAACCGGATAGGGGTCCAATATGGAGCTACGACAGTGGCTGAGCCAAGCCGGATACGTTCGGTGTGAGCGCCCCACCAGGTCAGCATCTGGAACGGGTTAGGCGCTATGGTGAACTCAATCGTGTGGTGCTCGGCCGTCCAGATTGTCTCGAAGCCGCCAGCGTCCGCAATCCGGGCGATTTCAAGGGTGTCGGAGACGACCTCGCGCATGTCGACGTCCGGACTGAAACGCTCCATATGCAATGCGATGGAAAACTTCATGGGAATGACCCTCTGGGGATAAATGTTGCAATCGGATTTGGGAACAAGGTGGCGCCTAGCGCAGCCGGATGACGAACGGGTCCTGGGTAGCGCCCGAATAATCCAGCACCACGTTTTTCAGCCGTGAGAACTCGCGCATCACTTCGAAGCCGCCACGTTTGCCGTAGCCGCTTTCCTTGAAACCGCCGGCCGGCGACATGTAGGCAGCGGAGCGGTAGGTGTTGATCCAGACGGTGCCGGCATCGACATTGCGGGCGAAGCGCATGGCGCGGTCGATATTCTGAGTCCAAATGCCTGCGGCCAAACCGTAATTTGTGTCGTTGGCCAGCGCCATCAGTTCGGATTCGTCATGGAAGGGCGTAACGCCGACGACCGGCCCGAAGATCTCATCGCGCATGAAGCGCATGTCATTTCTGGCGTCTGCAAGGACAGTGGGCTCATAGTACCAGCCACCAGCCAGCGCCTCCTGCTGCGGCCGTCGCCCGCCAATTGCCAGCCTCGCTCCGTCAGCAACCCCATAGCCGACATATTGCTGGACCTTCTCGAGCTGGGCGGCGAGCGCCAAGGGGCCGAGTTCGGTCTCATCCTTGGCGGGGTGTCCAATGCGGATACGTGACGTACGCTCGACCAGGCGTGCGACGAATTCGTCGTAGATACGCTGTTCCACGAAGCAGCGGGAACCCGCGATGCAGGTCTGGCCCGCCGCAGCGAATACACCAGCCACCACGCCATTTACCGCACGGTCAATATCCACGTCGCCGAATACAACATGAGGGGATTTTCCGCCGAGCTCCATCTGGGTGGACACCAGCCGGCCGGCTGCATTGCTTGCGATGCGCTTGCCGGTGGTCGTGCTCCCTGTGAAGGTGATCTTGGCAACGTCGGGATGCAGGGTCAGCGCTTCGCCGGCTGTCGAGCCATTGCCCGTCACCACATTGAAGACGCCAGCGGGAAAGCCTGCCTTCGCAACCAGTTCGGCAAGCGCGAGAGTGGAAGCGGATGTGTGCTCGGAAGGCTTGACGACGACCGTATTTCCAATCGCCAGACATGGCGCCAGGGTGCCGGTGAGCAGCATGAGCGGCGAATTCCAGGGCGAAATCATTCCGACCACGCCGATCGGTTCGCGCAACGTGAAGTTCAGCATGTCCAGCTTGTTGACGGGGATGGTCTCACCATGGAGCTTGTCGGCCATGCCTGCAAAATACAGATAGCTGTCGGGCGCGGCGCGAAGCTGCGCACGCGTTTCCTTGAGCAACTTGCCATTGTCGCGCATTTCGATGGCGGCGAGTTCGTCGGCGTTTTCCGCGATCAGGTCGGCCAGGCGTCGCACCAGCTTCCCGCGATCTGACTGGGTAATGCGTCGCCAAGCCGGATCGTTGAAGGCTCTCTTGGCCGCCTTCACTGCAGCGTCCACATCGTCTGCATTGGCATCTGCGACTTCGTACCAGGGCTCGGCGCAGGTGGGATCGTAGCTCGGAATATATCGTCCCGATTTGGGGCGGACGCGCTCACCGGCGATATAGAGATCCTGGCGCGATCCTTCGATCGCCTTCATCGTGAGTTCCATTGTTCTATCCTTCCGCGGCTTCATGCTCGGAGGCCACGCCACTCAAGGAACTCCAGGGGCGCGGCGTCCCACCGATCATCGCGATCCGTCCGCCATCGTCGGAATCGTTGTAGATTCCGAACCTCCCCTCCTGGCGCTCGTGCAGGTAGCGGCGCAGCATCGCCCGCACCTGGCGAACCCGTATGAGGTTCCAGGGCAATTCTTCGGGAGCGAAAAATTTCAGCGTCGGCGGCAGCTCGGCCACGGCGCCGTTCGGATCCGCCAGAACGCTCCGGTAGATCACATAGCCGGGGTGCTCGTCGGCAACATCGAATACGGAGTAAAGGAACGCATCCAGGGAAATCGACGCGATGCGGCCATCCTCGTCGAGGTCGATGCGCTTGCGCGCGCCACTTCGGCTCTCGGTGGGAAGGCCCCAGCCGCCTGACCCGTCGCCGCGCAGCAGGATACGACCGCCGTGCTCGACTAGATGGCAGACCATCATGCGATGCGATGCTCCCCAGCCGGCCGGCATCGGATCTTCGACATTCACGTAAGAGCCGCGGCAGAAGCCAAGCGGGGCGGCCGGACTGGAGCCGAATGCGACCACCCGGCCGATGAGAATGACGTGATCGCCCGCGTCAACACGCTCGTGCAGCGCGCAGTCGAACCAGCTCAGGCTGTCTGTGAGCACGGGAGCCCTGGTATTCACAGCGTCATATTCTACCGAATCAAACTTGCAGAGCGACTTGGACGCAAAAACAGATGCGACATCCTTTTGCCGGTCATGCAGGATGTTCACGGCGAACGAGCGGGCTGCGTCGAACGCCTTGGCGCTGCTGGCTTTCTTCCCGATGCACACCAAAAGCAGCGGCGGATCCAACGACACAGACGTAAACGAGTTCGCGGTCATGCCTCTCGGCATCCCGTCCTCATCCAGTGTCGTTACAACCGTGACGCCAGTAACAAATGTTCCGAATGCCCGCCGGAGTTCGATCGGATCGATTGGGCTTCGTTCATCTTCGCTATCCGCTGACATGCGCACGATCTCTCCAGTTTCGTGGTGGAGGATAGCGATCAGCGCAGGACGTTTCCTCCTTCACTACGCAGGAGAGGGCGGCGGAATATTCCTATTGTACAGAGCAGCGGGTTATTAGGCTGACGAACCGTCCGCCAGCGTGTCGTGCAAGCGGATCGCCAACTCCAGGGCAAAGCGACGCTCGGGCGTATCAATTTCGATACCGAACAGCTCGCGGATCCGACTCAGGCGATAACGGAGCGTCGTCACATGTAAGCCCATTGCATCGGCACAGGCCTGGTGGCGACAGCCATGCCCAAGGAAAAGCGCCAATGTCTTGTTGTATTCCGTCCGATTTTCTTCGTCATATCTGGTCACTGAGCCGATTGTGACTTCAATGAACGAACGGACCTCTTCAGAATTGACCGCAGAAAGCAAAATTGGCGAGGGACCAAAGTCTTCAACCGAAAGCAGGCCCTTGCGGTTGTAACGAACCGCCAGTTTGATTTTGCGCTCGCATTCCCGCCAAGCGATCGGATATTCTTGAAGGCTTGAACACGGCTTGCTGATGACGGCGACCGGCGTCGTGTCGAGGAGCCAAGACGCCTCCTCCATTATCTTGGCGACCAGCACCTTGGCCGCAGCATCACTATCGCGACCCACACTTGGAACGCGGCAGACTATGATGTCGTCAAGCGCAACCGCGGTTGCCGGTGGATTTTGCTGTTCGGCAATTCGCGTGATCGAGCGATGCAGTTCGAGCGACGTTTTGACCGGGTGCTTGGTGTCAGCGGGGATACTGATTGCAACAAGTCGGGCCTGAGCATCAACCTCGATCCCTAGCCTTCTTGCCCGCGCGGCAACGTCCTCGAAGCTGCGCCAGCGCCCTGAAACGATTTCCGCAAAAAGCTCGCTGGACGTCTGGGATTCGCTGCGAAACCGGACGTAACTACGCATCATCTGAACACTGAGAGCGAATTTAGCGCTTTCCAGCAAGAGGTGATCGAGATTTCCAAGATCGGCATTTTCGGAGAATACGACCAGTACGCCAGCCGCTTCACCATCGACAAGCAACGGCTCAAGAAGCGCCGGCAGATTGAGGTGGTGACCCCCACAGTTCAAATAAAGTCGTGTAGGCTCCAGACGGGCGCTTTTGGCAACATCTCGTGCCAGCCGCAAGAACTGTCTGCTCAGCGTCTTGTCAAAACTTGCCTTCCATGTGGCGTCGTCGATCAGATCGGGCGCAGGAGAGCGTTCGAAAATGACCAGATTTGCAGTCAGATCCACGACCACGACCGGGTTCGGTAAAAAGGTCTTTATCATAGCAGTCGCCGACGCGACCGAACCATCCGACAGGACCTTGTGCATGAGTGCGGAATGGGCGGTCAGCGCATTCTGCAACCTCTCCGCAGTGAGCCGTTCCGTCGTCAGACGATGGGCCTTGTCAACCGCGATAGCGCCGAGATGAACGACTGTCTCAAGGAATGTCAGGTCGATTTCAGTAAGATCGATGACTTCACGCGACTGCACCGAAAGAACCATGGCATGCCCCATGGCATCCTTGCAGCCGAGTGGCAGGACCACCACCGTCCGGTAGCCTCGCTCGATGGCCTCTTTCTGGTATCCGGGATACTCGTGAGCCGTCTGAGCGTCTCGGATAATGACCGGTTCATTTCGCGTCAGCGCAACCAGCGACGGACTCGTGACGAGCGTCCACCGGTTCTTATATGCATGAGCAAGTAGGTTGGGATCGTGGCGGGCAACAACGAGAGCATGCCCACTTGTCTGGTCGATACTCATTATGCCCGCCATTGACCATACAGTGTGGTGGCATGCGGCATGGACGAGGTGTCTGAGCGTTGTGGTGAGATCGACGCTGGAGTTTATGAGGCTGGTTATATCGCGGAGGGCCTGAGACAGCGGGCGATCGATCGCGTGCAAAATTTGTACTCCGAGGTTCCCTATGCCACGGCTTGAAGTAAATGTCATCAATCCGGCGAGACATCAATGCCGTTCTTCCTCTCATTCGGAGGAAGAACGGATCGCTCTGTACCTGCTACTGCGTCCTGGGACAAACCGTCCACAGATACAGAAGGGAAGCCATGAGCCTTGAAATCCGCAAGATCGTCCGCCACGTCGAGGAAGTTTTCATCGAAGGTGGAAAGGCCGCTGAACGTCCGGTCATCGCCGTAGCGGTGGCTGCGGTGATCAGGAACCCGTGGGCAGGCAAGGGCTTCGTCGAAGATCTCCGCCCTGCGGTCCTGGAGGTCGCGCCGGTCCTCGCAAACGAACTCGTCAGCCGACTGCTCCCCCTGTGCCCCGCTGATCGCGTCGAAGCCTACGGCAAGGCGGCTGTCGTGGGCCTCGGCGGTGAAATCGAGCATGGCTCCGCATTGATCCACACGCTCCGCTTCGGAAACGTGTTCCGTGATGCGGTTGGCGGTACGAGCTATCTCAATTTCACCAACACCCGGGGGGTGCCCGGTGTGCTTATGTCGTTGCCGATGACCCACAAGGGGGTTGTCGGGCAGCGCTCCCATTTCATCACTCTCAACCTCAGCATCAACGACGCGCCCGATCGTGACGAGATTTTGGTGGCCATCGGCGTATCCGATGGCGGGCGCGTTCATCCCCGCATTGGCGATCGCTTCCAGGACATGGCGGAAATGGGCATCACGCCCCCCAAGAGCTGAGGTATCCGCAGCAACAGGTCGCGCTGCCGCCGGCATTCGTCCGGCGGCGGCCCGGCCATCGTAGTCGGTGGCACACCCAAGACAGGAAAGGTATTTCATTCGTCACCATCCCCGTCGAGTTCACAATGATGCGCTGGGTGACGGATTTATCCTCGAAGTAGCCGGCCTGCCAGGCGACTTGACGATTACATGCTGCACATCCCTCTTTGTCGATTGGCGAAACATCACGAACGCGGATTGCCGCCGCGTTGCCGAAGGAGGCAAAATCGAAATTGCCCAGCAATTCGCGGCGTTCTTTCTGAGCTGACGCGAGCGACATGCTCGAGGCTAAGGGTTCGCTCTATTAACCCGTTCTTCGATTGCGCATTACACGGCGGATCGGACCGAATAGCTGTGGCGCAGCGATTGTTCTCGAACATCGAAACCGGAGTTATCAAGGCCGCGAAACCTCGGGTTTATGCCCTGAAGGACGCACAGCAGGCTCACACCGACATGGAAGCCCACCGCATCAGCGGTTCGGTCGTTCTGCTGCCGTAAGATGGGCTCCCCAAATGATCAACGCTCTAGAACATTTTGCACTCAGCCGGGATCGTCTGACGTTGCACAAATGCGGCTTGGAAAAAAGCTGGAGCAGCGGAAACTGCGTTCGTCAGAACGCCCACTGCTCTAGCCGCAAGTCCCAGCTACGCGCGATCCGCTTTCTTTCCCGACCATTTTCCTGAATCTCGGCCGCGGGCGCATTTTTCCTGCATCCGCCGACCCGCGATCTGGAATTTCCACATCGGATATGCTATATACCTGACTATCTGACTAGGTATAAGACCGATGGGCAAGCAGGCAGAACTTACCAAGAGCAAAAAAGCCGCCGGCAGCGCGGCTGCCGGACGTTGGAAGCTCGAGGACGCCAAGGCCCGGTTTAGCGAAGTGGTCCGGCATGCGCGCCAGGACGGGCCTCAGCGCGTGACCGTGCGTGGCCATGACGCGGTCGTTATCATGAGCGTAGAGGAATTCGACAGGCTCGCACCGGAAAGGCCGCGCGCGCCATTTGTCGCGTTCATGGAAAGCCTGCATCTCGATGGGCTCGATCTGGATCGCGAGGTGGATCGTGGCCGGGATATCGAGCTTTGAAGGGCTGGCTGCTCGACACCAACGTCGTGGCCGCTCTGATCAATCCGCGAGGTGCGCCCTCGGTAAAGTCATGGGCGGCCGGCGAGCGGGAGGAAACCTTCCACATAAGCGTCCTGACGCTGGCCGAATACGACAAGGGCATCCACAACCTTCCTCCCGATCACGAAGACCGGCAGCGCTACATCGCGGCGCGCGATGCGCTGGCCGACCGGTTCGGCCGACGCGTCCTGTCGCTCGACGACGACATCTTGCGGCTATGGGGAAGGATTTCCGGAGAGGTGAAGCGTGAAAGCGGTTACGCCCCGCCGGTGATCGACACGATGCTTGCCGCAACGGCGATCACCTTCGACCTCTATCTGGTCACGCGCAATGTGCGGGACGCACGGCCGTCCGGCGCGATCGTCTTCGATCCGTGGAACGACGACGCGGAGAAATTCCCATTGAGCCCGGGCAGGCGTGGCGCACCATAGCGACATCCGCTGGAGATGGATCCGCGTCGCACGCTCGCCAGGGCCCTCCCCCAGCGCATCGGCTGCCCCGCTGATCATACGATGCAGGTCTCGGATACTGTCGGGAGCCGCGAGACCAAACAGCGCAGATTGCGCAGGCGCGCCAGCTCTTCTATGAAGAAAAGAAGCCGGCCGAGACCGCCCGGCTCCCGGGCGTGCGCCCCGCAACCCTCTACAGCACGCCAGGAGAGGCGCCAGGGTGAGGTGGTCCCGGTTTCCGAGACAGGGGCATAAGGTGGATCGACCGATGAAAAGGACGATCCAGCATGAAGACACGCAGACGGTTCTCGGCC
>NZ_JBEPMN010000016.1:0-81389 GCF_040545755.1 Aquamicrobium ahrensii | reverse complement strand
GCCTGATCGGGCGCTAACCGGTGTGCCCTTCATCAGCTCAAGCCGGGGGCCCTTTTACGCGAAAACGCAGGGTCCCGATTCCACGGTCATTGACAGCCATGGCCAATCCTTCGACGATCCGGTGCGGCGTCAAACGCGACGGTCAGGTTGTTCTTCACCAGGGCGCTGTCGACGCGGGGCAAGGCTCGAACACGGTCATACCGCAGATCTTCGCTGATGCGCTGGGGGTCGGGATCGATAGCTTGACGATTGTCGGCGCGGACACGAGCTTGACGCCCGACTGCGGCCGTACGTCCGCATCGCGCCAAACGTTCGTGACGGGAAAGGCTGCGCAACTCGCGGGGGAAGCTCTCCGAGCTGAGATATTGCGACTATCGAATGGTAACCTCATATCTACTTTGGAGATCCGCGACCGCAGCATCGTGGTTCACGGCGACAGCGAGATTCGCACAATTTCCCTGGAAGATATGCCCGAAAACGATTTTGGCTACGTCCTGATGGCCGAAGAAACCTTTGATCCCGACACAACGTCGCTGGGAGAAAACGGGCAAGGCTCACCCTACGCCGTTTACGCATTCGGTGCGCAAATCGCCGAGGTCGAGGTGGACCTTGAACTGGGCTACGTCAAGGTGGTGGGGTTCGCCGCGGCTCATGACGTCGGGCGAATGGTCAACCCGACGCTTTTGGAAGGTCAAATTGAAGGGGCGATCGCCCAGGGCATCGGGCAGGCGTTGTTTGAAGATTTCGTCCCCGGCAAGACGGAAAATTTCCATGACTATTTGCTGCCGACATCATGCGACGTGCCGCCAATCGACGTGACATTCATCGAAGAACGCGCCAGTGCGGGGCCGTATGGCGCCAAGGGCATCGGAGAGCCGTCGCTGGTTCCGACCGCCGCGGCCATCCTCAACGCCATCCGCGACGCCACGGGCTCCCGCGTTTTTGAAGTGCCCGCTACGCCCGAACGCGTGTTGGCCGCGATCGATCGTGATCGCCAGAACCAATCCTCCTTTGGCAATTGCGGGAGCGCTCGGCTACGCCGTTGAACCGTCGTGTGTGGTGAGTGCGCCGACGACGCCGGCGCCCACCACACCCGCAGGCGTTCAGGGCTTATCGGCTGCTATCCCCAACAGTTTGCCGACCCCGAGGGCGTCGGACGGCATGCAGGATGGCTTATATCCGAACTGCGTCCCGTCGCGAGATTTTTGGGGGTTGGGAACGGTCAGAGTTCCTGCTTCGTCGGACGGATACGCCCGGCCCGGGAATCCAGACCTTTCGTACTGCCGCCATCCTGAAAGCCGAACTCGGTGGCGATGACCACGCCGTCCCGGACGGGCGCGAGCGCCTCGCCGACGAGGGCTTCATTTATGCAGCGCGGATTATCCGAATGCCGTCGTCATTCGAGACACCGGGGCCATAGCCGTAGCGCAGGCCCATGCAGCCATAGCCAAGGGCCGAAACCTTCAGCCCACTCTTTCCAAGTTCACGTGGTTGCATGGGACTGTTCCCTTTCCAGGATTGAGCGGTCATGCCCGGCCGCGATATTGATCCTCCGAGACCTGTTCCAGCCATGTAACCGGGGAGCCGTCCTGCGATTCTGCTATGGCGATGTGGGTCATGGCGGTCCTGTCGGTTGCGCCATGCCAGTGCCGTTCCCCAGGCTCGAACCAGACGATGTCGCCGGGCCGGATTTCCTCAACGGCGCCGCCCTCCCGCTGCACCCAGCCGAGGCCGGCTGTTACGATCAATGTCTGCCCGAGAGGATGCGTGTGCCAGGCGGTGCGCGCGCCAGGCTCGAAGGTCACGGTCGCTCCGCCGACGCGGGCAGGCGCCTGCGCCTGAAACGGCGCGTCGATGCGAACGGAGCCGGTGAAATAATCTGCCGGCCCTTTGGCGGACGGGGTCGTGCCTGCCTTGGTGATTTGCATAAGCGAGTTCCTTTGGTTCGGTGCAACGAAAACGACGATAAAGGCGATGTCCGAAGTGGCGTGCGCCTGTCCTGCCCGACAAATAGAACAGGCCCGTTTCATTTCGAAGCAGACCTTCGTTCGTCGCACAATGGACGGCTGCAAGGCCATAAACGGACGGCTGCTTTTTGATGAGTTCGGCCTGAAGCCGCGATGATCGCTGCGTCCGCTGTCCAGAAGATCGAATTGAATTCAACCTTCGACTGCATCAAGCTCGAAGCCCGTTCCTGATCGTTTGTCCGGCATGTTTGAGAACCGCTTTCCACTCTTCGAGCTGTACATCGTACAGACCCAGCCCGCGCAGAAGAAACAGCCCTTCGACGGCCAGAATCGCCTGTCGTGCATCGCGGCCATGGGATGTGTCCGGCTCGAAGAGTTCGAACAGCCTTCGGTAAAAATCACGCGCCGGGCCGATCATATCCGGGGCATGAACCAGAGTGACCATCAGGAAGGCCGCCTGCCGGGCGAGTGAATCATCCTCGGCCAAAGCTTCCTCGACATGGGCCAGCAACTGTCGATCCTTCGCTGGTTTGGGTGTGCCTACACGTTGGTCCACGGCCGTCTGGAACCGTGTCATCTCCCGCTCCAGCGCGGCCGCCACCAGAGCGTCCTTGGTCGCAAAACTGTAAACGAGACCGCCCTTGCTGATCCCGGCGCGCTCCGCGACCGCGTCCAGTGTGAAGTTCCGCCCACCGGTTTCCAGAATGAGAGCGTCCGCCGCGTCGAGGATCCGGTCCGGGTCGATCTCTTTTTTTCGCGCCATGGAATTTTCCTCTTTCTGGCTGGTCAGCCATTTTTCGACTGGCCAGTTTTATTCGGCCGGCCTTCCCCCGACAAGAGCAGGGCCTTTCAGGTCCGTTCCGCTCATCATCATTGTAGGAGCGGTCACCGTCTTCGGCGCAATGGCTATCGACATATATCAGCCGGCATTCGCGGAGGTGGGCGGTCTCTGGACACGGCTGACCGCCGTGCGCTTTCCGCGCGCTCCCCGCTTATCCCGACCGAACGATTGAAAGGATAAAGCTACCGATGGCGGAAAGGATGTCGTGACAAGCGGCACGGGCAGGCCAATACTCATACTGGCAGTCGTCGTCTCTTTGAGACCAATCGTTGTGACAGCAGGAGCATACTGCAATGACCACGCACAAAGTCGGCTATTTCATCGGCAGCCTCGCCAAGGAATCGATCAACCGCAAACTCGCCAGGGCGTTGGTGCGCCTGGCCCCGCCGGAGCTGGAAATGTCGGAGATATCTTTCAAGGATCTGCCGCTCTACAGCTACGACTATGACGCCGACTTCCCTCCGGCTGGTAAGGCGTTCAAGGCGGCGATTGCCGCAGTCGACGCCGTGCTGTTCGTCACCCCTGAATACAACCGCTCCATCCCGGGAGGATTGAAGAACGCGATCGATTGGGCGAGCCGCCCCTATGGCGCCAATTCGTTCACGCACAAACCGTCGGCGGTGATTGGCGCCTCGCCAGGCGCGATCGGCACCGCCGTCGCCCAGCAGAACCTTCGCAGCGTGCTGGGTTTTTGCAACTCCCCGCAGATGAATGCCCCTGAAGCCTATATCCAGTTCACGCCGGGGTTGGTCACTGACGACGGGGAAGTCACCAACGACAGCACGGCCGACTTCCTTCGCGCCTTCATGCAGGATTTCCATGTCTTCATCGCAAGGGTGCGCTCGGTCCTGCCGAAGAACGCCTAGTTCCTGCCCGGCGCTACGTGGTGTCATAACGCCGTCACTCGGCGGGCGGGGACGGCAGCTTCAAGGAATTGAGGTTCAGCCTCCCCGGTGAATTTTTGCGGTTTGATTTCCGACTGACTGGTCTTATATATTTCAGACTGGCCAGTCGAATAACGATGGTCATCCAGGTTTCAAGCGTCTCCGGCCACCCGCCGGAGTTGAGAACACAGGAGCTTTCATGGCCGTCTCCAGACGTAACTTCATCCTCGGCGCGGGGAGCGGTGTCGCGGGCGCAGCGATCGGCGCCGGGGTCGGCGTCGGCTTCATGTCCGGCCGCGGCTGGCAAATAAACTCTGCCATCCCCCGCGCTTTGCCGGTGCAGACGCTCACCGAACTGCCGGCAGAGGCCGATGTCGTGGTCATCGGCGCCGGCATCGCCGGCATTTCCGCAGCGCTTTTTCTGAATGAGAAAGGGCTCAATACCGTTCTGCTCGAAAAAGGTGTCGTGGCCGGCGAGCAGTCGGGCCGGGCCTTTGGCTGGATTTATTCCAATGGTTGGGATCTCGGCAAGCTGGAACTCACCAACCAGTCCAAAACCATTTGGCAGGGCTTTGCGGCGCGCTTCGGCGAGGATATCGGCTTTCGCCAGTCCGGCAACTTCTCGATAATGGGCTCCGACGAGGAACTCGAAATGCATCGCGGCTGGCTGAAATCGGCACTCGAGATTCAGCCGCAGATGGACGCCAAAATTGTTACCGGCACCGACCTCGACGCGCTCATTCCCGGCGCTGGCTCTAGGTTCAAGGCGGCGCTCTACCAGGCGAGCGACGGCACGGCCGAACCGAACTATTCCGTTTCCAAAATCGCTATGGGCGCCATCCGCGAAGGCGTGAAGATCGTCGCGCCCTGCGCGGCCCGGTCCGTGGAGCGCGAGGGCGGCAAGGTCGCGGGCGTCCATACCGAGAAGGGCTACATCAAGGCCAGACATGTCGTCATCGCGGGCGGCGCCTGGAGTTCGCTCTTTGCCGGCAATATCGGCGTGCGGGTCCCGCAATTGGCGCTTGCCTCCTCCATGCAGCGGCTGAGCCGCATCGAGGGTGCGCTGCCGGGAGCCGGATACGGGCCGGACTTCGCCTGGCGCATGCAAGCGGACGGCGGGACTTCGGTCGGCGTCGGTATGAGCACGGCCCCGATCACCAGGGACAGTTTCCGCTACCTGTTCGATTTCGTGCCAACGCTGAAATATTCGGGAGGCCTGGTCAAAGTGCGCCTGAGCAAGGACTTCTTCGAGTCGCTGCGGATGAAATCGAGCTGGACGAATGACGAGGTCACGCCGTTCGAGCAGGTGCGCATGCTTTCAGCCGAGGTTGACCGCCACGAGAACGATGTGGCGCTCGCCAATCTGCGTCGTGCGTTCCCGCAATATGAGAAGGCCGTGGTCATGGAGGAATGGGCCGGTATGATCGACGCAACGCCGGATTCGACACAATTCGTGACCGACATTCCGGATTTCCCAGGGCTCTTCCTGATCACCGGCTTCTCCGGCAACGGCCTGACCACAGGGCCTGCTTCCGGGCAGATGATCGCGGAAATGATCGCTGGCGAGAAGACCACTTGCGATCCGTCCATCTATCGCTTCGATCGCTTCACCGATGGCTCGGAATTCGTCTTCCGGCATTGAGCGGCCGATGTCGCGGGCTACTGGGCCCGCAATGTCGATCCCGCCTTGGCCGAAACAATGCCGAGGCCAGCGCAGCGGCAGGTTCGAGTGAAGCAAAAAGAAAAGGCTCCGGGCGAAGACGGAGCCTTTTGCAATCGGAAGCGAAGCCCTCTCAGATAAGGGCGTCAGCCGATCAGGCGGCTGGTTTCTTGCGCGTTCTCTTCGCAGGCGCGGGCGCTTCTTCCTGCTTCTTGCGCCCAAGCCCCATCTCCTTCGCCAGTTGCGAACGTGCGGCGGCATACGCCGGGGCCACCATCGGATAATCGGCGGGCAAGTTCCACCTCGCCCGATATTCCTCTGGGGTCATGCCGTGATGGGTCGCAAGGTGTCGTTTGAGCGATTTGAACTTTTTGCCGTCTTCAAGGCACACGATATGGTCCGGCGTCACCGACTTCCTGACGGGCACGGCAGGTGCAAGCTTTTCTTGTTGCGGTGCTTCCTCGATGGCGCCGGCGAGGCTTTTTAGCGACTGGTGAACTTGCGCGACCAGTGCGGGTAAGTCGGAAACTGGGACAGGATTGTTCGACACATAGGCTGAAACAAGATCGGCTGTCAGTTCGACAAGCTCAATCTGTCTGTTTTCCGCGGGTTCTGTCACGATGTACTCCTGTAGAGGGCATTTATCCACCCCGCGCTGCTATGACATGAGTTTTGCAGGGAGCGCAAGAAAAGCTTTCTCTCCCGTGTCGGGACCATGTTCTTTGCGTAACTCCAGAAGGCGGTTCTGGTTACCCGCCATACCCTCTTATTGAGCTCGCAAAGCTTTCAAGGCCAACGATGATGAGTTTATTGGTTTGCGCCCACCATCTGCCGGGACGGCTTCGGCGTGACGGAATTCGGCTGGGCGAGAAGTCCCGCCAAACCGCCTATCGGTCGAAGCGGCCTCCGATGAGCCGGCTCCATTCCTCGCCGGCGAGGCCGTTGAGGAAGGCCTGGCCGTTGAGCATCGCCTGGAAAATCTCCGGATCGCGGGAGTGGACGACCGTGGTCGTGGCAGGCAGGAAGGCAATGCGCCTGACCAGCATTGCGGTCAGCAGGGCGGGTTGGCTGCGCCCGCGCAAGGCGGCGACGCCGCGCGCTGCGGCATGATCGCTCAGGCAATCAATGACCGTTCCTTCCTGTCCGGGCCGGGCCAGCACCTGCAGCACGCGGGCCACGGAACCTTTCTGCGGATAGTAGGCGAACGCTCCGACGGGCGCGCCATTTGCAGCAGTGACGCTGGCAAGCACCATGTTTCCCTGACCGGTCTTCTGCGCTGCATCTTCCAGCATATGGGCGAGCGGCATGTCCGCCCATCGCGGCCTGAGCGCGAAGTGGGCCGTCAGGGGCTCGAGAAGACTTGTGAAGGTGTCGCGGTCGATTTCGCGCACCTGCATTCCCGGCGAAGCCAGCCCTTCCGCCGGAGTCGCCGCCCACTGAACCCGTCTGGCCGGCAGTCGCTTCCGGTAAAGCCTGTCGGCGGCGGAGGCGAACGGCCTGAACAATCCCGCCAGGCCAATCCGTTTGCTGGCCATGTCGAGGACGAAGCTGGACGGCCGGATGATCCGGATCCAGTCCAGACTGTATTGGGGAGCGGGCGTCGCACGCAGGCGCGTCCACATCTGCGTGGACATATGGTTGGCAGTTTCGCTGAAGGACAGGTCCTGAGGGCCGTTTGCGAAAGCCTTCAGGAGGCGTGCTCCCGCCATCGGATCGCGGTTGCCTTTCTCCACCATGAGGGAACCGCTGATCGCTGCTCGCAAAAGCCGATTCTGATATATCATGGGCAATATATGGACGCCAATAAAGCCGGAAACCTTTCCGTCATCATCGACATGGACGAGCGATCCCAGATCATCGCCGCAGCCCGGCCCCTCAAGATAGAAGCCGCGCATATAGTCTTGCAGCGCGGCCGGCGCATCGCCCTTTCCATTGCGCAAAACACGATGCATCATGTTGGCGATGACCGGGAGGTCACGTTCCTCAAGAAAACGGATCGCGCTCAAATCCGGCTCCCTTCAGGTTGCTCCGGTTCCGGGGCGGTCACGCCAGCAGTGATGGAGCCGCAACGGCGAACAAAGCCAGTTGCTGTCCCTGTCGTCTGCCCGAAAGCCCAGGAGTGTGACATTGGTTTCCCCAACCCGAGCCTTTATTATTCACGGAGCATCAAGATCGGGTAAACGGAGCTGTAACAGTTCGGTCGGATAACAGCCGTGCAGATGCGAGGTTGTTCAGGACTGTAGCCGGCCTCGGCAGGCTTTCACGGCAGTGTCCGGGCGGCTATCCAGGCAGGAATTGAAACACAAGGGCAGGGCGCGACATGACGGTTCTGGTGACTGGAGGGGCCGGCTATATCGGCAGCCACATGGTGTGGGAACTGCTGGATGCGGGGGAACGGGTTGTCGTGGTCGACAACCTCTCCAAAGGGTTCGACTGGGCGGTTGCGCCCGAGGCGTCGCTCGTCAAAGGCGATGTAGCCGACACGGATCTGATCGGCGGATTGATCCGCGAGCACGCGATCGATGCCGTCATCCATTTCGCGGGCTCGATCGTGGTGCCGGAATCGGTCGCCGACCCTCTTGCCTATTACCAGAACAACACCTGCAAGACACGCACGCTGATCGAAACGGCGGTGCAGGCAAACGTGCGCAACTTCATCTTCTCGTCCACGGCCGCTGTTTATGGCGGCGCCGGAATCGAGCCGGTGAAGGAAAATGCGCCGCTTGATCCGGAATCTCCCTACGGCCGCTCCAAGCTGATGAGTGAATGGATGCTCCGCGATGCGGCGGAAGCGCACGATCTCCGCTACACGGCCCTGCGCTACTTCAACGTCGCCGGCGCCGATCCGAACGGACGCACCGGCCAGTCGACGCCCGGCGCCACCCATCTCATCAAGGTTGCCTGCGAGACGGCGCTGGGCAAGCGGCCTTTCATGCAGGTCTTCGGCACCGACTACCAGACGGCCGACGGCACATGCGTGCGCGACTACATCCATGTCAGCGATCTCGTGCGGGCGCATCGGCTGGCCCTGCAACGGTTGCGGGCCGGCGGCGACAGCATCATCGCAAATTGCGGTTACGGCCACGGCTATTCGGTCTTCGAGGTCATCGAGGCGGTGCGCCGGGTGCATGGAGGCGACTTCGATGTGCGCAACGGCCCGCGCCGTCCCGGCGACGCCGCTTCGGTGGTCGCCAACTCCGATCTGGCGCGTCATGAGCTTGGCTGGGCTCCACAGCGCGACGATCTCGATCTCATCGTCGCCGACGCGCTGGCATGGGAGCGACGCCTGCAGACCCTGAATTCAGCGCGCGGCTGACTACCGGCTTAACCTGATTTTAAGCCTGTTTGCGCATCACTTGTTTACCATCCGGCAAAGTGCCGCGATCGCTTTCGGAGCCCTTGCGCATGGCAACCCTCTCAGGCGAAAGGCCTGATCGCAACCCGACGCCGGGTCGCCGGATCGATTCCACGATCGATCTTTACGGCCTTGGCCAGACGCTGTGGCGTCGCCGGTGGACGGTTCTCGTCTGCCTTGTCGCCTTACCGGTGATCGCCTGGTTTGCGCTGTCGGCGACGACCCCGCGCTACAGCGCGACTTCCCGCATTCTCATCGATCCGCGCGAGCAACGCATCGTGCAGAACGAAATCATCCAGCAAGGCGTTGGCGGCGACATGGCGCTGGTCGACAGCCAGATCGAGGTCATCGCGTCCGAGACTGTCCTTGGCCGTGTCGTCAGGGATCTTCATCTCGAAACAGACCCGGAATTCGCCGGCGACGTCACGGATCCGCACCGCGCCTTCGATGCGGCGCTCGGAGGCCTGGCGCGGGCCCTCGAGGTCTCGCGCCGTGAAAACACCTATGTCATCGAGATCAGCGTCACCGCGCAAGAGGCCGCCAAGTCGGCGCGGCTCGCCAATGCGATCGCACAGGCCTATGTCGCCGACCAGATCTCGTCCGCGGCCAATTCCGTACGCGATGTCAGCACCGCCATCCGCGGCCGTCTCGCTGAATTGCAGGCGCAGCTCAATGAGGCGGAAGGAAACGTCGAGACCTTCAAGCGCGAGCACGGCATATCCCAGACCGAGGGGCAGCTTCTCGGTGACCGCAGGCTGACAGACCTCAGCGTGCGCCAGTCGGAGGCGCTTGCCCGCGTCAACGAAACCACGGCCCGGTTGCAGGTGCTTGAAGAAGGACTGCGCACCCGCGGCTATGTCGGCGCCACGGCCGCCGATGCCGGAAGCGCGATGGGCGCGTTGCGCACGCGGCTGGCGGACGCCCGCCAGCGGCTCGCCGATCTGCAAAACGTCCTGGGTCCGCGCCATCCGCGTGTCACGGCCGCCATGCAGGAAGTGGCGCAGGCCGAGACGGCGATCCGCGAGGAAAGCGGGCGGCTGGTGGCGGCCGCGCGCGACGACAACAGGATCGCGATCGACGCGCTGAACAGCATCAACGCCGCCTTGCAGGCGGCGCGGGAAGATTCCTTCACGACCAACGAGAACCTGATCCGGCTGCGCGAACTGGAGCGCGAGGCGCAATCGATCCGTCTGGTCTACGAATCCTTCCTCGTGCGCGCGCAGGAGACGGCGCAGCAGGAAGGCATCACCGCGCGCACCGCGCGCGTCATCGCCGAGGCTGCCGTACCGGTTTCGCCCTCTTTTCCCCCCAAGGTCCCGATGTTGATCGCAGCCGTCGTGATGGGCCTGTTCATCGGCATTCTCGCCGCGATCCTGCGCGATTTCTTCGCGGGTCTTCTGGGACGCGGACCTCAGGCCGTCCCGCTGGTGCCGCGCAAGGGCGCCGACACGATCGTTAACGGCCTGATGCTGGTGACGACGCTCGGCAAGCCTGAAATGGCCAGGCGCGGCGCTCTCGATCTGGCGCATGGCGCCCTCACGCGCGGTCGTAGCGCCATATTCGTCGACCTTGCCGCCGACGCGCCGAAAACCGATCCGGGGTTCGCCGAAATCGCGCTGGGCGAGGTCTCGGCTTTCGGTGCGGTGAAGGCGGATCATGAGAGCGGCCTGCACACGCTCAACGCCGGCCGCTCGCAGGCGCTGGCAAGGCTTTCGCGAGACGCCGTGTGCAATGTGCTGGAGGCGGTGGCGGCTGAATATGACGATGTCGTCGTCAATATCGGCGAACTGGAGACGGAGCATGGCCTCGCCGCCCGCACCGCCGCCGAGCTGACGCGCAAGGCGGCGCTTGTGGTTGGCGGCGACACGGCCGGTTCGCAGGAACAGCGCATGGCGCAGGCCCTGTCCAATGAAGGGGCGGTGGCCGTTTCGCTTGTCGCCGCCGGGCAGGACAACCACTTCGACAAGGTGGCGTGATCGGTCCGTCCAGGCAACGAGGCTGCGGAGAACAGAACGACATTCATGATTCTGATGAAGCAGAAGAGGGACGGTCAGGTGCAACTTAATTCATTGCAGCAGGCGCGAGGTCTTGCAGCGATGGCGGTTGTCGCGTTCCATCTTTCGATAATGATGGCTTTGCCCCGCTATCTGGGTCAGGAGCTGTTCACGGACTATACCCGGCGCGGCAATCTCGGTGTCGATTTCTTTTTCGTGCTGTCGGGCTTCATCATCATCTTCGCCCATGGTCACGACATCGGACAGCCGCATCGCCTGCGCAATTATCTGACGCGGCGTTTCGTGCGGCTCTTTCCGGTGTACTGGGTCTATGTCGGGGTGTTCTGCCTGTTGGTCGCAATGGGATTTGGCGCCTCGGCCACCATTCCCGAAACCTTCAGCCAGTGGATTTCCACTTTCACGCTGGTCCGGCTGGACAACCTCACGTTTCCGATCGCACCGGCATGGACGCTGGTCCATGAGCTGGCATTCTACCTCGTTTTTGCACTCTTGATCGCCAGCCGGCGAGCAGGCATCATGGTGTTCGGACTCTGGATGGTGGCTTGCGTGGTGCTGGGTGAGCATCCCGACTACCATGAGCAGACGCCGTGGACGACCTATCTTTCTCCGCTTAACCTGAACTTCCTCGCCGGAATGCTGGCTTACCTCGGCTGGAAGCACGGTAGGCCCGCCATCGTCAAATGCGCGTTTCCCGCCGGTCTTGTGATGTTCGCCGCGATTTATCTGGCTGAGCAAGGGGGGGTGCCGTATGGCTCGGCCCAGCCTGTCTACGCAATCTCGTTCGGGCTCCTGATCGCCGGGGCCGCCGCTCTGGAATCCGGCGGACAATGGCCGTCAGGGCTGCGGCTGTTCAATCTTATCGGCGATGCCTCCTATTCGATCTACCTCACCCATCTGGCGTTTCTCGGACTGACCGGCAAAATCTTCATCAGGCTTTCGGCTTACCTGCCCTTGTCGCCGGAACTGATTTACCTGCTGGTCTTTGCCGGCACCGTCGCCTGCGGCTGCCTCGCGCACCTTCTCGTCGAGCGTCCCGTGATCGCCATCTGCCGCAGGCGGCTGCCCGGCAAGCCATCACTCGCGGTTCAAGGAGCGGCATGAGGCTCCGAGCGTGTGCCGCAGCCGCTTCCGAAAACTCCACACCGGGCAGTCCACCGTCTTTCATCGGCGAGCAGAATGATTTTGTGCAGAAGCAATGCGAGATCGGTGACGGTTGAGCATGGCTAACAACGCTCTTCAGCCCGGCGTCTACCGGTTCCAACCGGCTATGATGACGCTTCCTTTGAGTGTGAGGTGGTGCGGCTGATGGCGAAGTGCGTGAAGCCGATATAGACCAGTGTCTGCAAGCCCCACGCTATGGCGCGGGCTATGACGATGCCTTTCGCTCCCTGATCCTGAAACAGCCATGTGCCGATGATGAAGGTTGCCGCCCATCCGCCGGTGATCGAAAGCCCTGTCCACATATAACCCGAGGAGACAGGAACCTGCCCGAGAGGCAATGCGCAGGCGATCATCGCGGCGGCAAGGACCACGATCATGAAGATCGGCCAGTCGCGTGCGGGGTCGAGCTTGAACAGAAGCAGGAACCAGTCGCCGAACAGCATCATCACGGCGACGAAGCCTATGGCGATGGCAAGATTGGCGCCGATGCTCATCGCCAGAATGTTGCGCACGCGGCGACTGTCCTTTTCGCCGAACCCCGACGAGAGCATCGGTATGAGCACCTGCACCACGATCTGCGGAGCGAACAGCAACAGCGTCTCCAGTTGCATGGCGATGAAGTAGAGGCCGACCTGCTCCAGCCCGTCCGGCTTGTTGACGATGATCGTCGTGCAGATCCAGTTCACCGGTTCGTAGAGGAGGCTGGCGAGCAGCGCCGGTATGGCGTAGCGGGTTATCATCGGCCATTGCGACAGTGAACCGCTGAACGAGAAGCGGATGCCGCGCGAGCGCAGCCCATGCAGCATCGCAGGTGTCGTGATCATGCAACCCGCGAGATAGGCGAAGCCGAGCGCCGCAAAGCCGCCTGTCAGCCCGTAAAGGTAGAGGCCGGCCGGAACCGAACCGATCATCAGGATGCCCATGATCATGTCGAGCCGGGCTGTCGTCCTGAATTCCTGGAGCCCCCTGAGTATGGCGGTCTGCACATTGTTGAGCGCGCTTATGGCTATGATCGGCGAGATGACGCGCAGATAGAATGCAAGCCCGGGCTGCTTCAGGATGCGCCCTGCGATCTCGTCCGAGAACACATATATGGCGAGGGCCAGCGCCACCCCTGTTCCGCCGGCGAGAAGCACCGCCATGCCGGCGAGCCGCCCGGCAGTATCGGGTTCGGTTTTGGCGAAGGCCGCGATGTTGCGCGTGGCCATGAGGCTGACGCCGGTGGCCGCCAGCATGCTTGCCGACATCAGCGTTCCGTAGGTGACGGCGAACTTGCCGACGGATTCGATGCCGAACCAGTGCGAGATCAGGACGGTGGTGATCAACGGCGTCAGCCGCACAGCCACCGTGCCGAGCGTCGACCAGATGAGCCCGAAGCCGAATGTCCGGAGATCGGCCGACCGGGTAAACAGTTTTCTCAGTGGCAGCATGAATCCTCTTATCCGCCTGCAAGCGCGCTTCGCAGGCCAATAGCAGCAATTTATGAGGCAGCGGTTAGCGAGCGTTTTATTGCCCGGAAACCTTGACAATGCCCAGAGGCTGGCAGACGGAACAAAAAGACGGCGGACAGCGAAATGGACGCCGGACCAGTTGGGATGTTCAGGACGCGGTTGCGACAGGGGAACGGATTGACTTCAAGAGGCGAGAGCGCTCCCTTTTTCCTGGCGCGCGCCGCAAAGCGCGGCGCCAACAGCTACGGCGTCATCAGGGTCATCGCGGCTGTGCTCGTAATCTGGACCCATTCCTACGCGGTCGTCCGCGGCGCGGACGCCTGGGAGCCCCTTCGGGATCTGACCGGTTATTCGCTGGGAAGTCATGCCGTCAACATATTCTTCTCCCTGTCCGGTTTCATGGTGGCGTCAAGCTGGGCGCGGTCGCGCGACGTGGCCGACTTCGCGCTGGCCAGAATCCTGCGCATCATGCCGGCTCTCGTCTGTGTCTGCGGGGCGATCGTGATCGTGTCCGGCCTGTTCCTCACCAACGTGTCGGCTGGCGAATACTGGACGGTTGCAAATATCGGTCCTTTCCTGGCCAGGAGCCTCCTTATCTTCTCGTCTGAAACCACGCTTGCAGGGGTTTTCCAGGATAACCCCTGGCCGGGTGTCCTCAACCTTCCCATCTGGACCATCCGCTACGAGGTGATCTGCTACGTAAGCCTTATAATCTTCATGCTTGCGCTTGGTTTCCTGAAGGTGGGGGTGGTTACCCGCCGGCTTCTGCTGGCGACTATTCTGGGCGTTTCCTGTGTCTTGTTGCTGCTGCCCGAAATGACCGGGCACAATGAACTGGTTGCGCGATTGGCCCGGCTCTTCTTTGCATTCTACCTGGGGGTGACCGCCTGGTTCGAGCGGGATCGCATCAAGCTGTCCTTTCCATGGTTGCTGGCCATCTGGATTCCGCTGGCCTTTTGTCTGGCGTCCGGATCGCTCCTGAAATTGCCGCTGGGAATGGTCGCGGTCGCCTATCTGAGCTTCTGGCTGGGCAGCTTTCAGGCCGGTCGGCTTCAGGATGCGGCCGATCGGACCGATCTTTCCTATGGAATATATGTGTGGGGGTTTTTCCTCCAGCAGTGCCTCATCCAGTTTTTCCCGGGGCAGGGAGTCTTCGCGAACGCGATCTCAGCCACCTTTCTGGCGGCGCTGTTCGCGTGGTTTTCATGGACGCTGGTGGAGCGCCCGGCGCTGAACCTGCGCTTCCGTCTGCGGCGGCGCGGTTCCGACACCACGCAAGCAACGGAGATGCACGTACAGGGCGTCTCCGGCCGCCGCGCTTTGCAGCCAGATGAAACGAGCTGACGCTGCACAGCGCCAAACTCCGCCCGTCGGCCAGACAGTCCGGAACCCAAGCCTCCATCTTGAACGGTTCAAGACTAATCCTTAACCGGGGTATGCTTGGGTCACAGTGTGATATGTTCGCCCGGCTGAGCGAATTGATTTATACCTGCAACGGTCCCAGGGAGCTTCAGGAAATATGACGTCGCAGCCGAGTACGGCCTCCAGCGTAACGGCGAAGGCCGTCGGATATCGAACGGGCTCGCCTTTCAAAGTCGAGAGGTTCGAGAAGCCCTCGGATATCGAAGCGGAATGGAGAGAACTCGAATCGGAGGGCGTCGCAACTGTT
The DNA here is from genome assembly GCF_040545755.1 of Aquamicrobium ahrensii. NCBI lineage: Bacteria > Pseudomonadati > Pseudomonadota > Alphaproteobacteria > Hyphomicrobiales > Phyllobacteriaceae > Aquamicrobium > Aquamicrobium ahrensii. Next base: position 66,386 of record NZ_JBEPMN010000016.1, on the reverse strand, counting down.
TTCCAGCGCTACGAGTGGGTGGATTCCAACGTGCGTCACGTCCTGCCTCACCTGAAGGCATGGCCCGCCATTGTTCTGGGAAGACTTGGGGGCCGGCCGGCCTTCATCCTGCCGCTGCAGATTTCGAAGAGCGGTCCTGTTCGTATGGCGACATGGATCGGCGGCGACCATTCCTCCTACAATTTCGGGCTGTGGAGCATGGAGGCGGTGGCGGCCATGGCGCGGCTGGAACGTGCCGAAATTGAAACCATGCTTGGCCACGCACTCGCGGATGTCGACTGCGCCTTTCTTGCAAGGACGCCCAGGCGACATGACGGTGTCGCCCAGCCGCTCGCCAAATTGCGGGGCCGCCCATCTCCCACGGAAGGCTATTCATTCGACCTTGCAGGCGGGTTCGCGGCGGTGCTGGAGAGAACGGATGGCTCCAGGCGCAGGAAAAGCATCCGCAAACAGGAGCGCAAGATGAGCGAGGCCGGCCCCTTGCTCTATGACACTGCGCGCGATCCCGCACGCGCCAGCGCGGCGCTCGATTTCTTTTTTGAACACAAGGGCCGGAGGCTGGTCGAACAAGGCAAGGCCAACAGCTTCGCCGAGCCGGGAGTTCAGGACTTCTTCCGTGAACTCCTTGAGCGCTCCCAGGGTATGGAAGAACCTCTTCTGGAGATGATGGAGCTTTCAGTCGACGGCAAGATGCGGGCGGTGAAAGGCTCAGGGATTCTTCACGGCCGTGTAAACGCTTACTTCTCCACCTACGCCCATGACGAACTTGTGTCTTTCGGGCCGGGGCGGACGCTTCTGTTCAGGCATATCGAGCAATGTTGCGAAAACGGACTGGCTGCGTTCGATCTTGGCGTGGGCTATGAAGAATACAAGACGCACTGGTGCGACGTCATTCACGAACTGGATGACATCTATGGCGCTTTCACGCCTCTTGGCTCCGCCACCATCGCGGCGATCCGCTGCCGCGAGGGGGTAAAGGACCTGATGCGGCGGAACAAATCTCTGTGGCGGCGCCTGAACCGGGCACGAGCGTATCTGTCTCAACGTTTTTCCGCATGAGCTATCCATGACGAGTTTGATCTTGAACGCTGAAGCGGAAGCTCCCGCGGTTGCCCCCGCACAGGGGGCGCTCGCCGGCATACGAATGCTGTTCGTGGCGCCTGACGATTATCCGGCCTTTCGCGTCGACCTTGTGGAGTTGTTTTCCAATCATCTCGTCGCTCGGGGGCTGAAGATCGACTGGAGCCTGCGTCCGGTTCAGGACGGCCCGGCGCGTGTGGACGAACTTGGCGCCGAGCGGTTCCATGTGGCGCGCCGCCAGGTATCGGGAAAATTTGGCGCGCTGCGCTACAGAATGGCGGAGAACTGGCTCCGGCTGAAGCTGGCATGGCGCGCTGCGCGCGGCGACTATGACCTGATCCAGATCAGGGACCAGCCTCTGTGGGCCATCACTTATGCTCTTGCCGGCAGGTTCTCCGGAACGCCTTGTCTGTTCTGGATGAGTTATCCGGTGCTGGAAGGACGGTTGCGCGACGCCCTGCTGAACCTGCAATCGATGAGCTGGCCTGCGCGGATTGTGCGGATCGCCTATGCGGTCATAGCCGACTTCCTGTTCTACAGACTTGCTTTGCCGCTTAGCGATCATGTCATCGTACAGTCCAGGCGCATGCGCGAGCGTGTCGGCTTTCGCGGGATACCGATGGAGAAGATGACGCCGATCCCCATGGGGGTCACGACCGAGCGCTATAACGCCGGCTCCGTCCGCTCGATCGAGGATCCGCGACTGGCCGGCAAGAAGAGCATGGCCTATCTGTGCGCCAATGTCGTGAGCATCCTGACCGACCTGACAGTCGACGCGCTGGCGGAACTGGTCGCCCAGGGCCATGACGCCGTGCTTGTCCTGATCGGTTCGGTATCCGAGCTTGAGCGGAAGGATATCGACGCCCGTACCGAAAAGCTGGGCGTGTCCGACCGTGTGATCTTCACCGGACGCCTGCCTCTGCCGGACGCCCTGGGCTGGGTGAAGCGGGCCGATGTATGCCTGTCGCCGTTCATGATGGATGCTGCCCAGCAGGTCGCCACGCCTACAAAGCTGGTTGAATATCTGGCCATGGGCCGCCCCGTTGTCTGTACGGTGCATTATGACCAGAACGAAGTTGTCCATGACAGCGGCGCCGGCTTTGTCACCGCCTATACAGGCAAGGCCATAGCCGAGGGCGTGGCCCGCCTGTTCGCCGATCCGCAGAAGGCGGAAGCTATGGGCGCCCGGGGGCCGGCATGGGTTAAAGCCAATCGCGACTACAGGCATCTGGCCGATGTCGTCGAACAAATATACATCGACTCACTGGATAAACGGCGGTCCCCGGCAACCCGTTCTGATTCGAAATAGAACCGCTGGGGCCGCGCTATGCGGCCCAGAGCTCCATGCTGTCGCACCGGGCCAGCGCTACGATGAACGCAGTTTTTTGACCTTGTCGCGCGCCGCATTTTTCACGGCGAGATACCGGCGCCAGAGGAGCCCGCTGGCGCGCACCATCGGGTTGGCGGAGGGGCGAACGGCGATCAGGAATTCTGCCATCGGTCGCCGGCCGGACCACAGATTGTCCATCAGACTATGCCCCGATGCGGTGCAGGAATCCACGCATGCGATGCTCGGATCGTTCATGAATGCAAGACTGCCTTCCACCTCCAGCTGCACGCCCGGCGACAGATTGGCGAGATCCTCGCGATAGGCGACCTTGTAGGCCCAGGCCCAGCTCCCGGAGCGGAAATTGACGGTCATCGCAATCGGTCTGGTGTCCAGCGTCAGGCTGTGAACGATGATGTTCCCTTCTGCCGCGCCTTCCCGGGCCATGGCCTCGAAGAAGGCGCGTTCGTTTTCTGAACAGCCTATGGCTGTACGGGTGCCGGATGGACCCTTCCAGCCCGAAGCCTCCAGTTCAATGAAGTCGTCACACCATTGCGCTGCGTCATGCCGCCCCTGATACGTCACGAACTCCACAGCACCCAGTTCCGACAGGCGTTGCCGGCATCGGCGCAAATCTTTTCGACGCTTTTTGCTGAGCCGTTCAAGAAAACTGTCCGGGTCGTTGCCGCCGGCCATGAGGAGGGAGCGCTGATAGCGTTTCGTCTCTTCATGAGCCAGCCCGCGATTTTCCAGGAAATCGAGCAGAGCTGTGGCGAAATTGGTGTCTGTGGGCAAACGTCTCCATCTCAACAGGTGGATGCCCTGTTCAGTCAGGGAATCGAACAGCGCCTCAATGTCGCTCCGGGAAGGATTTTGCGCCAGTGGCGTGGAGTCGAAGCAGTGCTTGTGGCCCCATATATGGCCAACCGTCGGCAGCCAGCCCGGTATACGTCGATCGACCGCCAGTGGAAGAGCGATTTGCTGGTCGCCGCCGACGAGGATGAAGCGCTCGTGGGGAGCCAGTAGATGGCGGCGGGCGTTGTCCTGCACCCACGGCTGGAAAAACGGATTTGGCTGCCTGGTCGATTGTGCGGGCACCGGCTGCCGGGTAAGAATATCAGGCTTCCCGCTCTTCACAGCTTAGATCCCCCGGCCCCTTGATTGAATTCATCTGTCAGAAGCGACATTTATACACTGTCAGAGGCCTAATCGGGGCGTCCTAATACATCATGAATGAGGCGGTGGCTCAGTCGTGCATTTACTGTGCGGGGATTGGACCAGCTGAACGTGAAGCCGGATACCCGGATACAAGGCGATTGGTGAACAGCATCCGGCCTTCCACGCTTTAGCGCCCGCTTCACCGATTGGAAAGCCTGACGGTGCTAGAGGTTTTGGGGCTTGGCGGATGGAGCGGGATGCACGCGAAACTGGCAATAGGCGGCAAATCGCCGGATCACTCAGCAGAAGGCGTTGGGCAGCCGCAACGGCGCGGGCTGGTCGACATGCTCCTTTTCCTCGGTGTTGTGGCGATGTTTTCGTTGTCCGGCTTCGCGCTGGAGTTTTTCGGCGTACCCTACAATTCGCCTGGCGGTTCGATCATCACAAAGATCCACCCCGCCACCTATATTTTCGTGCTGGCGCTTGGGCTGGCGGTAATAGCCAACCCCAACCCTGTCGCCTACATGTTCGATCTGATGGCGCGCTGTCTGGGCTCCACCTTCCTGCTCGTCGCCTGTATCCTGTTGTGGATATTCATCGCCCGCTTCAAGGGCGATCAGCCGGCGTCGTTCCTGATCGATGCGATCATGGTCGCGGCCATTATCTACATGCTGTTCGCCGATGTCGGAGATCACGCCCGTCTCCGTATCGCGCGCATCGTTCATACGCTGATGATCGTCAATTGCTGCCTCTCGCTGGTTGAAGGTCTGTCGGGCTGGCGTCTTTTCCCATTCGTGCTGAATGACACGGAGCAGGAGTGGGAATATCGTGCGACGGCGCTGCTCGGGCATCCTCTCGGGGGGGCGCTGGCGACCGGTGTCTACGCCATCGTGCTGACAACCGTCGGGGAAGTGCGCGGTCTGGGGCCCCGCTGGCGAGCGCCGATCATCCTGTTGTGCATGGCGGCGATGCCGTTTATCGGCTCCCGGGTTTCGTTCCTGATCGTTTACGCAACAGTGGCGGTGGTTCTGGGACTGAAATTCCTGAGGTTCCTCAGCGGCGCCGGGGTCACAATGCGGATGCTGGTCGCCGTATTGCTGCTCTTCCCGCTCGTCACCCTCGCCATATTCATCCTTTACCAGATGGGGATCTTCGACAACTTCCTCGATCGCTTCATCAACGACAAGGGCAGCGCCCAGAGCAGGGTGGTGTTGTTCAAGCTGTTTGAAGATATCAGCTTGCGCAATCTGTTGTTGGGTTACCACGACATCAACCTTGAGACGCAGGTGCGGCTCAGCGGTCTTGTTGAAGGCATCGAGAATTCATGGGCAGGCCACGCGCTGCGCTTCGGCGTCATCATGACGATTGTTCTGTGGTTCGGCATAGCCGGCTGGTTTGTCGACATGCTGCGCGCGATCGGTCGCGGGGCCGTTCTGCCTCTGGCCTATGTCTTCCTCATCCTTTCCACCACTGTGGGTATCAGCGGCAAGACCAACATGATGAGCGTTCCTGCGGCCATCATGCTGTCATTGATAGGCCGGAGCCGGGCTGCTGCTGCTGCCGCAGGCCAGGCCGGCAGCGCCAACGATGTGCTGTCTCGCATCGGGCGCGGCCCGCCGCTTGCCGGAGCAGGCGGTGTCCGACTTTCGCAGTGGTCGCCTTAAGTCGAACTTAGCATTTCACGGCCATTACTGCGGTCAGGCGCGTCTCCTGGCCCCGCTTTGGAGCCGTCATGTCGTGCAGGCAATTTGTGATGGTTTCCCATGAGTGAAGTCGATGTTCTGGTGCCCGAAAACGCGGTGCGGCGCATGCACCTCGTCCTGGCCGAGCGGCTGCGGGAACTCGGCCATGATGTCGCGCTTGTGGGAGCCGGAACAAGGGACGCGGGATCGTCGACGCTGGACAGGCTTCTGCGCTTCGAGCGCAATGTTCTCGGTGTTCGCATCAACAGTCTGCTCGACGTAATTCCGGACGCGCAACTGTCGCCTGCGCGTCCTCAGGCCGCGTTGCGGCTGGATCTGGCTGGCGGTGAGGCGGCTGTTCCCTCGCCGGTTCTTGCGCCCCTCTTTTCGGGCTCCCTATCGCTTGCAAGAGCGGCATGGATGCTGATGCGCGGGCAATTGCCGAATGTCGACATCCTCCTCGATGCTACACGCCCGGTCGCTCATGCCGAGCCTATGGTCGACAGCCGTCTCTCGCTGTTGCGCGGTATCGACGATGTCGTGGCCGGCATGGTCACGCTGATGGTCGCCGCAGCCCATCGCTATCCCGAGAGCGGAGCGCTCACCTGCGGTCGTCCGTCCGGCGCGATGGAGCGCCCGATCGACAGGCAGTTGATCAGCGCCTATCTGCTGTCCATGACGCCACGCCAGATCGGGGGTGCGGTTGAGCGCCTTGTGTCCCATGTTCACCGCTGGGACGTCAGCTACCGCTTCCACAAGGGTGGGCGGGTTGTCGATACCGGGCTGCTGGCCGGCGAGCCGTGGATCACCTTGCCCGATGACGGCAAGCGCTTCTACGCCGATCCGTTTCCATTCGAATGGGAAGGCAGGCATTTCATCTTCGTAGAGGATTGCCCCTACGGTTCCGACAAGGCGGTGATCTCTGTGGCCGAAGTGTTCGCTAACGGAACGGCGACCGTGCCACGCTGCATTCTGGAGGAGCCGCATCATCTGTCCTATCCGCAGGTGTTCACGCGTGACGGCGAAATCTGGATGCTCCCGGAGGGCGGTTCGGGCGGCGATCTGGTGCTCTATCGTGCGGAATCTTTTCCCGACCGCTGGGTCCGGCATGCGGTCCTGATTCCGGATCGGGAACTGTTCGATGCAACCTTGCTGGAACACGATGGTCGCCTGTGGCTGTTCGCCACCGAGCGTTACGGATATGGCAGCGCATCCGACACGCTTGTGGTTTTCCACGCGCCCGATCTGCAGGGACCATGGACGCCGCATCCCGCCAATCCGGTGACGGTCGACAGGGCTTCCGCAAGGCCCGGTGGCCGCTTTGTCCGGGTGGGCGATCGTATCGTGCTGCCCTTGCAGGACGGTACGGACGGATATGGCGGCGCGCTCGGCCTTGCCGATCTCCTTGAGCTGAACGAGGCCACCGTGCGGTTGACAACGCCGGTTCCAATCCTGTCGCCGGAAAAGACGACCTATCCGAAAGTTCATACGCTCAACAGTACCGGACAGCTTGAGGCGATCGACCGCATTGTCCGTGTCCGGCGCGGAAAGAGGCGCGGGACCTTATGACCGCGTCTCGTCCGCTCCGTGTGCTCTGCATCGTGCCGCGCGGCCTGGAAGGTCGCGGCGGCATCGAGACGCTGTTTTCGCATGTTGATGAGGAGCTGCGGGCGCATCCCGAGCTTGGCCTCGAAATGGATTTCCTCGCCTCGCGCGGTGACGCCTCCGGGGCAGCGTGGGTGCTGCACTTCCCGTTCGCCTTGCTGCGCTATGTCTGGATGGTGGCGACGCGGCGCTATGACATCGTCCATCTGAACGCCGCAACCAATGCATCGGCGTGGCGCAAGTGGATGATGCAAGGCGTGGCGCGCCTGTTCGGCGTGGCGACCGTCGTGCATTTCCATGGCTCGGCTTTCCCGAAGCCGGGCGAGACGCAGCCGGCCTGGGTCCCGGTTCTGCGACGGGTGTTCGAACGCGCGGCGGCCATCATAGTTCTGGGAAATTACTGGCGCGAGTTTGTCGCCCGCTTCTACGGCATGCCGGTCGGGCGCTTCGATGTCGTCGCCAATGGCGTTGCCGATTTTGCGCCCGGCGCACCTCAACCGCGTGGCGAGGATGAACCCGTGCGCCTGCTGTTCGCCGGCAATCTTACCGACGCGAAAGGGGCAGGCGCATTGCTGCAATCGCTGGCGCTTTTACCCGGTGAACTGCCGGATTGGCGCATGATTTTTGCCGGCACGGGTGACGTTGCAGGCTTTCGGGATGAGGCAAACAAGCTCGGCCTTTCCGGCCGCGTGGCGTTCACCGGCTGGGTTGCGCGCGACGCCATCCTGCCGCTTTATCGGCAGGCCGATATCGTCGTGCTTCCTTCGCGCAACGAAGTGCTGCCGGTTTGCCTGCTGGAAGGCGCGTGCGCCGGCGCGGCGCTTGTTGCGACGCCGGTCGGTTCCGTGCCGGACGTGCTGCATGAGAGCGAGAACGGCTTGCTCGTCGAGGCCGACGATCCCGAGGGAATCGCGCGGGCATTGGCGCAGGTGATCGGCGACAGGGGATACCGGGAAAGCTTCCGTGCCGCCTCCCGCAGGATCTACAAGGATCGTTTCGGGCTCGAATCGATGGTTGTCGAGCTGATGAAGGTCTACCGCAAGGCGCTTGCCGGCAATTGATAAAGGATCGTTTCGGAAGCGATTCAATCCATTGCCGGGCGGAAGATGCGGAAGAACTGCTCAAGATTGGCGAGCGCCCATAGAACCTTCTCATGGTTCTGGCGGCCTTCCATATGCTCGCTCATCAGCCGGTCGATTTCATGTGCAGTGCAGACTTGCCGCACCGTGCTGTCGCCCGATTGCAGAAGGTCGCGCATCCGGTCGGCCATGCCGGTGCGGAACCATTGTTCCACCGGCACGCGGAAGCCGACCTTCTTGCGTTTGACGATTGCCTCCGGCAGCATTCGGGCCGCCAGCGTGCGCAGCACGCGCTTGCCCTTCGGTGCGCCGGTCAGGAAGGCGTCGGGAAACCGGGCGACGAGTTCGGCAAGCCCCACATCCATGAACGGCATGCGGCCCTCGATGGAGCCGGCCATCATCATGCGGTCGCCGCGTTCCAGCAGATTGTCGGGCAGCCACGAGGTCTGGTCGAAATGCAACATGCGCTTCAGCGCGCTTGCTGCGCCATCCGCTGCGAAGGGCAGGGGATCGAGCGCGCGGGAAGCGGGTGGACCCGCATAAAGCGCACTGGCGAGCTCCCCATCCCCGCCGCCGAACCAGGCGGCCATGCGCGCCTGATGGTCGCGAACGCCGGCGACGCCCGCCACGGTCTTCACACGCCGAAGCGCATAGGGCAGGGTGCGCGCGCCGCGGGCGACGACGCTGTCGTGGAGGAAGCCCGGAACGAGCCGCTGGTATAGTGCGACCCATGGTTCGGCGCGATGCTTGGGATAGCCGCCCAGAAGCTCGTCCGCCCCCTCGCCGGTCAGCACCATCTTGACGCTTCTGCTGGCCATTTTCGACAGCAGAAGCACCGGCAGGTCGGAGGGTTCGGCAACCGGCGCGCCACGCCGCAGCACGGCCTCCTCCCAGACGGAGGTGAATTCGTTCATGCCCACGGAAAGTTCGTTGTGGTCGGCGCCGAAGGCGTCCGCCACCTGTCTGGCATAGGGCAGTTCCGAGGAGCCGGGCACGTCGAAGCCGACCGAGAAGGTTGAGACCGGCTTGTCCATGTGGCGGCTCATCAGCGCCACGATCATCGAGGAATCGAGTCCGCCGGACAGATAGGCTCCGAACGGCGCATCCGAGCGCAGCCGCAACTGCACCGCCTCGTCAAGCTTGTCCGAGAACAGGCGCACCGCCTCGTCGAAATCGCCGATATCGGGTTTGGTTCGCGAAAATGGCGTGGTGAAGTAGCGCGTGACGGAAACCTTGTCGGCATCCAGCACCATGAAGGTTCCGGGCGGAACCTTGGAGATGCCCCTGAAGAAGGTCGCCGGCCCCGGCACATAGCGGTAGCTCAGATACTCCCGCAGCGAATCCTGGTCGAGACGGTCATCGATGCCCGGAAACTTTCGCAGCGGCTCGATCTCGGAAGCGAATGCATGCACGCCTTCGGCTTTGGCGACGAACAGCGGCTTCTTGCCGAACGGATCACGCGCCGCGATCAGGCGGCCGGTCCGGTTGTCCCAGAGCAGGAAGGCGAACATGCCGTTGAAGCGGGAAAAGCACTCCTCCCCCCACGCCCGCCACGCTTCGATCAGGATTTCGGTATCGCCCTGCGTGGCGAAGCGGTGGCCGCGTTGAATGAGTTCGGCGCGCAGTTCGATATAGTTATAGATTTCGCCATTGTAGACGATGGTGTAGCGCCCATCATGCGAATGCATCGGCTGGGGGCTGCCTTCGATGTCGAGGATCGAAAGCCGGCGATGGCCGAGCCCCGCCTGCCATGCGCCATCGGGACTGCGCGCCGTGAAGACGCCGCGCCCGTCCGGCCCGCGATGCGCCAGCAGATCCGTGGCCGCATTCAGTTCGGTATCGAGCGACAGGCGCGATCTGGCATGAAATCCGAAGATGCCGCACATGAGCCGTCGCCCTTATTTTCCGCGAGCCGTGAACAGCGCCTCATAAGCGGCCAGAAGCTTCGGCGCTTCGTAGTTCCACGCCAGTTCGTTCCGCACACGCTCGCGCCCCAAAGCGCCCATGGCGGCGCGGCGCTCAGGGTCGTCCAGCAGTTCGGCGATCTTGTCGCCAAAATCGGCCGGATCTGTGCACGTGGCGTAGAGTGAGGCTTCCTGCGCGGAAAATCGACCTTCGCGCAGATCGTATTGCACGATCGGTTTGCCGAGCGCCATATATTCCATGATCTTGTTCATGGTCGACTTGTCGTTCATGGCCGTCGGCCGATCGGGGTTGACGCAGACATCGGACGTGGAAAGCGCCGAGAACAGCGTCTCGTCCGGGCAGCGCCCTGTGAAGGTCACATAGTCGCCCAGCCCCATCGTCGCGCTTTCCGCCTTGATCGCCTCCAACTCCGGGCCGCCGCCGCAGATGACGAACTGCATATCGTCGCGCTTGCGCACGTTCACCAGATGGCTGACCGATTCCAGCAGAAGATCGAGCCCTTCCTGCTTGCCGATCACCCCGACATAGCCGACGACGAAGCGGCGTCCGTTGCGCCATGCAGGGTCGGGCTCCACCTCGCGCACACGGTCCAGATTGGGGCCGGAGCGCACGATATGCACCTTGTCCGGGTCCATGCCGCCGCGGGTGATGGCGATCTCGCGATAGCTCTCGTTGGTGGCGAGAGAGCGGTTGGCGGTGCGGAAGGTCATCCGCTCCAGCCACACCATCAGCTTCCAGCCGAAGTCGCGGCGGCCGAATTTCGCCTCGTAGAGCTCGGGATTGATGTCGTGATGGTCGAACAGGAACTTCTTGCCGAACAGCCGGTAGAAGCCGCCGATCAGGAAGATGGTGTCGGGCGGATTGCAGGCATGGATGACGTCGAAGCCCCGTTGCCACGCCACTTTCAGCGAAAGCAGGAATTCCCAGAACAGGGCGGCGCTGTATTCCAGCGCATAGCCAAGCACACCCTCGGCGTCGAGCGGCAGCGAATGGCGGTAGATATGCACGCCGTCGATCACCTCGCGGGAAGCGGTCGAGCCCTTGCCCTTGGGGCAGATGATCGAGACCTGATAGCCGGCCTTGACCAGCGTGGTGGCTTCCGACCATACGCGCCGGTCGAAAGGCACCGGCAGGTTCTCGACGATGATGAGGACGCGCCTACCAGTTGATGCCGTCATAGGTCCCCGCAACGCGCTCGATGTTCGGAAGGCGCGCCATGTCGAGCAACACCTGATCGGGCCGCATTTTTTCCACCACGGCCTCATATTCGGGCGAGCGGCTTGTCGCCACCAGAATGTCGGCGTGCGTGACCACATCGTCGACCGACGGCACCATGAGCTGGGTGACATGGGGGATGGCGTTCATCAGATAGGCCTTGTTGGCGCCGACCAGTTTCGCCAGCGACACGTTCTGGTCGAATATGCGGATGTCGCAGCCCTTGCCGAGCAGGCGCTCGATCAGTTCCAGATAGGGACTCTCGCGCAGGTCGTCGGTGCCGGCCTTGAAGGAGAAGCCGAGGAAGCCGACATTGCGCTTGCCGTGGCCGAGAACCCATTGCAGGGCGCGCTCGATCTGCTGCTTGTTGGAGGGCATCAGTGATTTCAGCAGCGGCGCTTCAACGTCATGCTGGATCGCGTAGGCGTTGATGGCGCGCACGTCCTTGGGTAGGCAGGAGCCGCCGAAGGCGAAGCCCGGCAGCAGATAGGCGTTGGAAATGTTGAGCTTGGTGTCTGCGAAGAACACCTTCATGAGTTCGTGGCTGTCAACGCCGGCGGCCTTGCAGACATTGCCGATCTCGTTGCCGAAAGCCACTTTCAGCGCGTGCCAGGTGTTGTCCGTGTATTTCACCAGTTCCGCCAGACGCGGCTCGGTCACGATGGTCTGGCCGGGCAGACCGTCATAGAGTTCGAGCAACCGTTTGCGGGTGGTCTCGTCTTCGACGCCAATCACGGTCTTGGCGGGATTGTTGAAGTCGGCGACGGCCGAGCCTTCGCGCATGAACTCGGGATTGGAGGCGACGCCGAAGGCAACGCCCAGCTTCTTGCCGGAAGCCTCTTCCAGCGCCGGAACCACGAGGTCGGCCAGCGTGCCGGGAAGCACGGTCGAGCGAATGACGACCGAATGATAGCTGTCCTTGTTGGCGAGCACCGCGCCGATCTGGCGCGCCACGGCTTCGACGGCCGAAAGGTCGAGCGAGCCGTTGGGCCGCGACGGCGTGCCGACGCACAGCAGCGACAGGTCGCTGCCCATGATCGCCTCTTCGGTCGAGACCGTCGCCCGCAGGTTGCCGGCGGCGACCTTGGCCGCGACCAGTTCGCCGATGTCCTTTTCGATGATGGGACTCTGGCCGGCGTTGATCAGGTCGACTTTCGACTCGCTGACATCGCAGCCGATCACTTCGTGGCCGCGTTCGGCCATGCAGGCCGCACAGACGGTGCCTACATATCCCAGTCCGAAAATGGATATTTTCATGATTGTCTGACCGCTTTGCCTTGCTGTCGTTGTGCCGGCGCTTACCCGTCCGATCCTTGCGGAACCGGTCTAGCCCCGACAGGTAAAGGTCACGTTACGGGGTTGAGCACAATTGAAATGCGCCAGCTCATGGCGTTTGCAGGCGCACGGAACAGCACGGTCGCCGCCGCCTGCAGGACGCCAAAGCCGGGTGAATGGAAGCCCCGGCCCGACATCTCGTCCCCGCGCACGATCTCGATGGCGGCCTCCCGGGGCGCGACAAGCGCGATTTCCGGCCGCCCGTTCCGGCTTGCCGTCACCTGCCCGTCAGAGACTCTGGCGTCGAGATCGGGAGCCAGCAGAAATGCGATTTCCACATCGCCCGCAGGCGTTTTTCCGGTCAGCCGGTCGGTGATGTCGAAGCTGGAAGCGGTTTCGACGATGTCCCGGTGATGGATAACGCCGAAGCGTTTTTCATAGCCGTCATGCGAGGCCGACACGTCAAGCGGCGCGCTGTTCGCGCCCTTGACGAGCCTGGCCCGTGCGCGGCGAGGCATCCAGTTGAAGGGGCCTGACGGTTCGCTCTGGCTGGCGCCGGCGATGGTCAGGGTGTTATGAACGGGCGTGACGCGGAAGCGACGCCGGTTTTCGCCTTCCGAATGATAGAGATAGGTGCCGGCATCGACCAGCACCGGCCTTCCGTCCAGCGACAGCCATACCGATAGCGCATCCGCATGGCCATGAGCGGCGAGCGCGCCGAAACCCAGCGGGCCATGATCGAAGGTGAAATGCACACGACGGCCGGCGATCTTACCACGCCGGATTGTATAGCCGCCCTGCGGAAAGGTCGTTGTCCCGTCGGTTGACGCCGTACCCGGCGGCGGGCTGGAAAAGACGATATCGCGCCAATGCGGGTCGTAAATGGCGGGCGCAAGTTCCGGGCGCTGGAGAAATCCGGCAATCGCGGCGGGAATGGAGGCTGCATAACGCGGCTCCTCGCTGCCATAGGCCAGAAGCACGCGGCTCTGGTCGTCGTCGCCGATCAGGGGGACCTGGCCCTCGTCATCGAGGAAGGCGTTCAGCGCCGCTGCCGCCTTGCCCAGCCGCTCTCGTACAGCCGGGGAGGGGGCGTCCGCGCCGATCGCCCGGAAGCCGACCAGCAACATCTCCAGCGTGAAAGCCGCATAGGCTGGAGATTGTTCCTGTCCAACCCCGTCTTCATGGAACAGGGCGAGCGCCCGGCCTTCAAGATGCGCCCTGCCACGCGCCAGCCAGTCCGGCGCTTGCGTATGGTCCGGCAGCAGACGCGCGGCCAACACAAGCCCCATTGCTTCGGCGACCAGATGATTGTTGGCGGAAGAAAAGAGGGAAGGAAAACGCGCAAGCCATATGCCGTGCGCGGCGACGAAAGCCGCGAGTTTTTCGCCCGTGGCGCTATCGATCCATGGATCGAGCGCGCTGACGATCACGCCGAGCGAAACCAGTCTGTAGCCGGCTTCTATTCCCGAATACCAGTTCACGCCGCGGCCGGGCGGATTGGCTTCCATCCATGAAAGCACGGAGCCAAGCAATGCACGGGCGAGCGCTGCATCCTGCGTATGATGGGCGTGGATAGCCGGAGCCGCCAGAAAATGCAGGCGGTTCGCTTCGGCGACATATTTGACGTCGCGATGTCCACCCTCGAAGCGGAAATCGATGTCGAAGGCGGAGACTTCCGCACCCGGCCACCGGGTGCCGCTGACCGGATCGAGGGTCCAGACCTTCGGTGCAATGCGGCCTGTCTCGTCGAGGATCGTTTCCGGCCAGTCGCGGTTGAGCAATCTGAGTTTCCCCGACCGGAACCTTTCGGCTGCGATGGCCAGTTGCGCCGCGACCGGAGGGGGCAGATCGCCTGTAAGCAGGGGAGCGAAGAGCGCCAGCGGCGTCGGCCGTGCGCCGGGCGTCGCGGAGGGCGTCCAACCGCTATCCTCGCGCCGGGCGGCGCGCCTTGCAATCTGTTCGCGAATCCGATGGCGGATCTCGCCGCGTTCCATGACGGCGAGACGCCGCGCATACCAGCCCAGCCGTCTCAACATGCGAACGCCTTAGCAAGGGGCGGTTGCATTACCATTAACATCGCCATTCCGAATGCTAACCGTGTCGGCGATATCGTCCGCCCGGGGGCTCGCCTTGAGGTTTCTCCTGTTCTAGCCTTGCTCGCATTGCCACGCCATCGGAGCCCTGGGCCATGAGCCTGAATCGCCGCCAGTTCCTGTCCCTGTCCGCCGGCGCTCTCGCCGTCCTGCCTCGTGACGCCGCCGCGCAGACGACGAGGCGGCTCCTCCATCGCGGTGCGGGAATCCACAACATGATGAACTGGGGCATCCTTCAGGAGGGAAGCGCCACCCGTTATGCTCCACGCCCGTTCGAGACGCCGCGCAATGCCTTTCCCGAAGCTCTTGCGCGCGAATTCGCTGCGGCCGGATTCGATTTCATCCGCCTTTCGCTGGACGTGGGGCCGTTCATGCAGTTGCAGGGCTCCGACCGCACCGCGCTGGAACGGAAGCTGCTTGCCAATATAGGGCGGCTGCATGCGCTTGGCCTCGACGTGCTTGTCGATTGCCATCCGGTGGAGCAGGTGCCGCTCTATTCGCCCCAGTCCATCCTTGAGGATCTGGAGAGCCCGCTGTTCGGCGAGTACAGGGCGATGATCGTCAGGCTGGCCGCCATGCTCGCCAATGTGCGCACCGGGCGCGTGGTGCTGGAACTGATGAACGAGCCGCTCATGAACAACGCCGCTCATCGCACGCAGGTGATGGTATGGGGTGCGGCGCAACTGTCCCTGCACGATGCGGCAAGGCGGGCCGCGCCCGACCTGCCGCTCATGCTCACGGGCGCGCATTATGGCGGCATAAGCGGCCTGAACGATCTCGACCCGTCGCCCTACGCCGACAGCAACGTTCTGTATTCCTATCACTACTACATGCCGCTCAGCTTCACGCACCAGGGGGTGGATTACGGCACCCCGGACGCGGCGACCTCGCCTTATGTATCGGATCTTCCCTATCCTTATGACGCCATTCCGGTGGAGGAGATCGAGGCCGCTCTGGAAGCGCGCATCGCCGCCGCACCGCTCGATGCAGGGGCCAAAGCGGCGGCAAGGGAACACGCGCAATCCATACTCGGGCGCTTTCTGGCCGATGGCTGGAATCGCCAACGCATAGAGGACGACTTCGCCATCGTCGCGAAATGGGCGGACCGCCACGCCATCGCCCGCGAGCGTATCGTCATGGGCGAGTTCGGCGTGACGCGCCGTTCCGGCAAGCTCATGGGCGCGGCGGAAATCTATCGGCGTCGCTGGATGTCCGATGTGACGCATGTGGCGGCGTCCCACGGCTTCGGCTGGTCGATATGGGACCTCAACAGCTATCAGATGGGCATATCTCGTTTCGACGACGAGACCCGGCTGGATCGCGAACTGGTCTCAGTGCTGGCCATGCCCGGCTAAAACGGCTGGTTTCCGGCACATGTCGAGCTTTCTTGGTTAATCGACAGGGTTAAGCCCGTTTTAACATTTGCCATTCATTATTCATGTCGCGGTTTATGTGTGCCGGTGCGCAGGCGGCGGCCGGATTAGGGGTGAACTATGTCGATACTGTTCAGGAAAGCGGCTCTGGCCGCTATCGTTGCCGGCGGTGCTTCCCCGGTGCTTGCTGCGGACTTTTCCGAGCCTCCGGTCGTGATCGAGGAGCCGCCCGTCATCCAGCAGCCTTATGAAGAAGTCAGTGACTTCGGCGGCTGGTATATCCGTGGCGATCTGGATTATCACAAGTCGAAGATCCGCGGCGCCAATTATATCACCTATGGGGCGGAGCCGTGCCCTGTCGGCTGTGGCGACCCTGACGCCTGGACCGGGGTCGGCGGCACCAAGAGCTTCGACACCACCGAACTCAAGAGCGCGTTCTCGATCGGCGCTGGCGTCGGCTACCAGATCAACCGGCATTTCCGCACCGACCTGACGCTCGACTACTGGTTCAAGACCAAGTTCAAGGGCAGCACATCGGATGATGGCAACTTTGGTTGTGGTAGCCCCACCATTCCCTGTCAGTCTGTCGATCGTTCCAAGATGTCGGCGCTGGTTCTTCTGGCCAATGCTTATGTCGACCTTGGCACCTGGAACGGCCTGACGCCTTATGTGGGCGCGGGTATCGGCGGCGCGCATATCAAGTGGACCGATCTGGAGAACGACGCCAATGTCGGCTACGCTCTCCACAAGGGCAGCAAGAGCTGGCGTTTCGCCTATGCTTTGATGGCCGGCGCCTCCTACTGCCTCACCGACAACATGATGCTGGATGCCGGCTATCGGTTCAGCCGTATCGAGGGTGGGCGCATGTTCGAGCGGAACGGTGCGGGCCCCGGCTTCGACAAGGGCTTCAACACGCACGAAGTGCGCGCCGGCCTGCGCTACAATTTCGGTGGCGGCGCAAATCATTGCTATCAGCCCGAGGTCGTAGCCTATGAGCCGCCGGAGCCGATCTACACGAAGTAAGCCGACAGGCTGTACATAACGCAAAGGCCGGGAGCATTGCTTTCCGGCCTTTGCTTTGTCTCGACTTCGCCCGCTTTTCATGCCAAGTCCCCGCCATGGCACTCGACATCAAGATATGCGGGCTGAAGACCGGGGAAGCGCTGGCCGCGGCCGTTGAAGGCGGCGCCAGCCATGTCGGCTTCATCTTCTTTCCCAAAAGCCCGCGCAACCTGACGCCGCGCGAGGCGGGAAAGCTGCGCGCACAGGCCGTCGGCAAGGCGAAGGCCGTCGCAGTCACCGTAGACGCCGACGACGCCTTCATGGACGCCATAGTGTACGCGATGCAGCCTGACATGCTTCAGCTTCATGGGTCGGAAAGCCCCGAACGTGTCGCCGCGGTCAAGGCGCGCTATTCACTGCCGGCGATGAAGGCTTTCGCGGTCCATGAGGCCGCCGATCTCGACCGCATCGCGCCCTATCGCGGCATCGCCGACCGCTTTCTGTTCGACGCCAGACCGCCGGCCGGCTCGCAGCTTCCGGGCGGCAATGGCGTGCGTTTCGACTGGACCATTCTCGCCGGGCTTGACGCTGGCGTCGATTACATGCTTTCCGGCGGTCTGGACGCCGCCAATATCGGCGATGCGCTGCGGCTTGCGAACCCGCCGGGCATCGACATATCGTCCGGTGTCGAGCGCGCGCCCGGCGTCAAGGACGCCGCGCTCATCGAAGCTTTTTTCAAGGCGGTTGCAGCGGCGCGCAATGACCGTGCAGCCTGAACCGCAGACCTTTGTCCGAGGAGAACGGCGATGAACAAGCCGGCCATGCCAAATTCCTTCCGCACCGGCCCTGACGATCAGGGGATGTTCGGCATTTTCGGCGGCCGCTTCGTGGCCGAAACGTTGATGCCGCTGATCCTCGATCTCGAAAAGGAATGGAACGAGGCGAAGAACGATCCGGCTTTTAAAGCCGAACTTCAGGCGCTTTCGACCCACTATGCCGGCCGTCCCTCCAAGCTCTATTTCGCGGAGGGCCTGACGAAGCATCTCGGGGGCGCGAAGGTCTATTTCAAGCGCGAGGACCTGAATCACACCGGGTCGCACAAGATCAACAATTGCCTCGGCCAGATCCTGCTCGCCAAACGTATGGGCAAGACACGCGTCATCGCCGAGACAGGCGCCGGCCAGCATGGCGTGGCCTCGGCCACCGTGTCGGCGCGCTTTGGCCTGCCCTGCGTGGTCTATATGGGCGCAACCGACGTTACGCGCCAAAGCCCGAACGTCTTCCGCATGAAGCTGCTGGGTGCTGAGGTGAAGCCGGTGAGCGCCGGTCACGGCACGCTCAAGGACGCCATGAACGAGGCCCTTCGCGACTGGGTCACCAATGTCGAGGACACTTACTATCTCATCGGCACCGCCGCCGGCCCGCATCCCTATCCGGAAATGGTGCGCGAGTTCCAGTCGGCCATCGGCGTCGAGGCGCGCGCGCAGATCCTTGAGCAGGAAGGCCGTCTGCCCGACGTGATCATCGCCGCAGTCGGCGGCGGCTCCAACGCCATCGGCCTGTTCCACCCCTTCCTTGACGACAGGCAAGTGAAGATCATCGGCATCGAGGCCGGCGGCCGCGGTCTCGACGGCGTCGAGCATTGCGCTTCCATGAATGCCGGTCGTCCGGGCGTGCTGCATGGCAACCGCACCTATCTGCTTCAGAACGAGGACGGCCAGATCATCGATGGCCATTCGATTTCGGCAGGGCTCGACTATCCCGGCGTCGGGCCGGAACATTCCTGGCTGCGCGACACCGGCCGCGTCGACTATGTGCCGATCCTTGATGACGAGGCGCTGGACGCCTTCCAGCTTTGCACGCGCACCGAGGGCATTATTCCAGCGCTGGAATCGGCCCATGCCATCGCCCATGCGGTCAAGATCGCGCCTTCGATGGGCAAGGAAGAGATCATCATCGTCAACCTGTCCGGCCGTGGCGACAAGGACGTGCATACCGTGGCTTCCATGATGGGCATGGAGATCTGAGTTGGGCGCAACGCCGTTCGTGGATATCTGGATCAACTGTCCGGACCGCGCGACTGCCGAAAAGATTGCGGAGGCGACGGTCGGCGAGGGCTTTGCGGCCTGCGCCAACCTGCTCGCCCCGATCCGAAGCATCTATCGCTGGAAGGGCGCGGTCGAGCGCGCGGAAGAGGTTCCGCTTGTGCTGAAGACGCGCGCCGCGCATTTCGAGGCGGTCGCCACGCTGGTGAAATCGCTTCATCCTTATGAAACGCCGTCGATCGTCGCCACCGAACTGGCCGCTATCGACACGGCCTGTGCCGACTGGCTGGCCGAAGAAACAGGGGAAGCCTGAGCCATGACCGAGACCCGCATCGACCGCCGCATGGCGAATCTGAAGGCAGAGGGCCGCCCGGCGCTTGTCACCTATTTCATGGGCGGCGATCCGGACTATGACACCTCCTTGTCGATCATGAAGGCGCTTGGCCGCTCCGGTGCCGACGTGATTGAACTCGGCATGCCGTTTTCCGATCCGATGGCGGACGGCCCGGCGATTCAGGCGGCCGGTCTGCGCTCGCTCAAGGGTGGCCAGACGCTCGTACGCACGCTGCAGATGGCGGCGGATTTCCGCAAGGACGACGACGAGACGCCGATCGTGCTGATGGGCTACTACAACCCCATCTACATCTATGGCGTCGATCGTTTTCTGGCCGATGCAAAGGCGTCCGGGATCGACGGGCTGATCGTCGTCGATCTGCCGCCGGAAATGGATGAGGAACTGTGCGTGCCGGCGCTCCGGGCGGGCGTCAACTTCATCCGTCTGGCGACGCCCACCACCGATGACAAGCGCCTGCCGAAGGTGCTGCAGAACACGTCCGGCTTCGTCTACTATGTGTCGATGACAGGCATCACCGGCTCGGCCCTGGCCGACACCGGCAAGGTGGCCGAAGCCGTCCAGCGCATCAAGCAGCACACCGACCTCCCGGTCTGTGTCGGCTTCGGCGTCAAGACGGCCGAACAGGCCCGCACCATCGGCGCATCGGCCGACGGCGTGGTGGTCGGGACCGCCATTGTCAACGCGGTCGCCAATGTGCTGGGGCCGGATGGCGGGCGCACCGCCGACCCGGCCGAGGCTGTCGCCACGCTGGTGTCCGGCCTTGCGCAGGGCGTGCGCCAGGCCCGCCTTGCTGCCGCCGAATAGTTGCCCTAACCCAAACCGAATCAAGTCGCGGTCAGGAGCCGAACGATGAACTGGATCACCAACTACGTCCGCCCGAAGATCAATTCGATGCTCGGCCGGCGCGAGATGCCCGAAAATCTCTGGATCAAGGATCCGGAAACGGGCGAGATGGTCTTCCACAAGGATCTGGAAGAGAACCAGTTCGTCATCCCGTCCTCCGGCTATCATATGAAGATCGCCGCGAAGGAACGCCTGAAGTTCTTTTTCGACGGCGGCCGCTACGAGGCCCTTGAAAACCCCAAGGTGGTGCAGGACCCGCTGAAGTTCCGCGACGAGAAGCGCTATGTTGACCGCCTCAAGGACGCCCGCGCCAAGACCGGCATGGACGACGCCATCCTGAATGCGAGCGGCGAGGTTGACGGCCTGCCCGTCATGGCCACCGTGCAGGATTTCACTTTCATGGGCGGCTCGCTCGGCCTAGCCGCCGGCGAGGCGATCATCAACGCCTTTGACACTGCGCGCCAGCGCCGCCAGCCGCTGGTGCTCTTTGCGGCTTCCGGCGGCGCGCGCATGCAGGAAGGCATCCTGTCGCTGATGCAGCTTGCCCGCACGACCGTCGCGGTCGATCGCCTCAAGGAGGCGGGTCTGCCCTATATCGTGGTGCTGACCAATCCGACCACGGGCGGCGTCACCGCTTCCTATGCGATGCTGGGCGACGTGCACATCGCCGAGCCGGGAGCCCTGATCGGCTTCGCCGGTCCGCGCGTCATCGAGCAGACCATTCGCGAGAAGCTGCCCGAAGGCTTCCAGCGCGCCGAATATCTCATGGAGCACGGCATGGTCGATATGGTCGTGTCGCGGCTGGAGATGAAGCAGACGATTTCCCGTTTGCTCAGGCTGCTGCTCAAGGTGCCGGAAGCGGAAGAGGAGCCGGAGGTGGAGGTGGAGGTTCTGCCGCCGCCGGTCGCCGCCGCGCCGGAAGCCCGGCCGCAGGCCTGAGGCGCAGGCCGGCATGACCACGCTTTCCGCAGACCGCGAAATCGAACATCTGATGACGCTGCATCCGAAAGGTTTCGATCTTTCGCTGGAGCGCGTGTCGCGCCTGCTCGAAAAGCTCGGCAACCCGCAGGACCTGATGCCGCCGGTGATCCACATCGCCGGCACCAACGGCAAGGGCTCCTGTTCCGCCTTCTGCCGGGCCATTCTGGAAGCGCAGGGCCTTCTGGTCCACACTCACACGTCGCCGCATCTGGTCAACTGGCACGAGCGCTACCGCCTTGCCGCGGATGGCGGCAGCCGGCTCGTCGACGACGCCACGCTGGCCGAGGCCATAACGCGGGTGGCCAGAGCCAATGATGGCCAGCAGATCACCGTGTTCGAGATTCTCACCGCCGTCGGCTTCCTGCTGTTTGCCGAACACCCGGCCGATGTGGTCGTCATGGAAGTAGGGCTTGGCGGACGCTTCGACGCCACCAATGTCATCGCCCGCCCGGCCGCATCGGTCATCATGCCGGTTTCGCTGGACCATGAGGCTTATCTTGGCGATCGCGTCGAACTGATCGCTGCTGAGAAGGCCGGCATCATCAAGCCGGGCTGTCCGGTGGTGATCGGGTCGCAGCCTTATGAATCGGCGCTTGAGGTGCTTGTCGACACCGCCGACCGCCTCGGCTGCCCGACTTACGTCTACGGACAGGATTTTCTCGCTTTCGAAGAACATGGTCGGATGGTCTATCAGGACCAGAGCGGGCTGATCGACCTTTCTCTGCCGCGCCTGCCTGGCCGTCACCAGATCGCCAACGCCGCCGCCGCCATCGCGGCCGTGAAGGCCTCCGGCTTCGAGCCGCGCGAACATGCCGTCGACCGCGCCATGGCGACGGCGGTCTGGCCGGGGCGCATGCAGAAGCTGCCCCACGGCAAGGTCGTGGAGCTTGCGCCGCCCGGGGCCGATATCTGGCTCGACGGCGGCCATAATCCCGGCGCGGGCGTCGTCATCGCGGAAGCGCTGGCCGAGCTGGAGCATAAGGACCCCCGGCCGCTTTTCCTGATCGCGGGCATGATCAACACCAAGGATCAGGGCGGCTATTTCACGGCCTTCAACGGTCTGGTGAAGCATGTCTACACCGTGCCTGTGAATTTCAGCGACGCCAGCGTCGGCAACGACGAATTGGCGGCCCGCGCTGAAGCCGCAGGCCTGTCGGCGGAGCCGGTCAGTTCGGTCGCCAGTGCGCTGATGCTGCTGCGCGACACATGGAAGGACGCCGATGCGCCGCCACGGATCCTCATCGGCGGCTCGCTCTATCTGGCGGGCGCGGTGCTGGCCGAGAACGGTACGCCGCCCACCTGACGCTTGCCTTTCGACAACAAAAAGCCCGGCGCGATGGCCGGGCTTTTTGTTATTGTAAAGATAGTCCGGATCAGGCGATGGAGCCGTTGATCCACTGCGACAGGGCGGTCTTGGGAGCCGCGCCCACCTTGGTGTCGGCGACCTGGCCGTCCTTGAAGATCATCAGGGTCGGGATGGAGCGCACGCCGAACTGGGCGGCAAGCTCCGGGTTCTCGTCGATGTTCAGCTTCGCGATCTTGACCTTGCCGCCAAGCTCGTTGGAAATCTCTTCCAGAGATGGGCCGATCATCTTGCAGGGGCCGCACCATTCGGCCCAGAAATCCACCACGACCGGCTCCTTGGCGTCGAGCACGTCGGACTGGAAGTTGCCGTTGTCGACCTTGACGGTTGCCATGCGAAAGTCCTTTCGGTTGTTCAGCTCAACGATATGTGGCGGTGGACCCGGCCAAATTCAAGCAGGTCTTGTGTCACGGCAGGATGAGTCGGGCAAGGGCGGAGTCCATGACGTTCCCCGGCAATTCGATCAGGCGCGGCGTCTCGGTGAACAGCAGGGCGGCCGCGATTTCGCGGTCGGGATAGAGCGGTTTCAGCAATTCGCGGTAGAGCGCAAGCTGCAATATATAGGCTTCCGGCACCCGCTCGAGAGCCGTTGGCGGCGGACGGTTGGCCTTGTAATCGACGATCAGAACCCGGTCCGGCGTCACCGCCAGACGGTCGATCTTGCCCGAGACGGATCGCTGCCTGCCCTTCACTTTCAGGCCGCCCATGAGCGCCACTTCGGCGCGCGACCCTTCCGCGAAGATGGGGGCGAAGCGCTGGTCGTCGAGCACGCCCATGACGGCGGAAAGCAGGCGTTGCCGCTCGCCCTCGCTCCAGTCCGCGCCAGCGCGCGCCAGGTAGCGCCGGGCGGCTTGAGGCTGCTCCGCGGCGGGAATCCCCGGCAGCATCTGCAACAGCTTGTGCGTGGCGAGACCGCGCGCAATCGCCATCGAAGGCTCGTCATCCGCTTCCAGCACCGGCGAGCGCGGATCGGCGACCGGCTCGATTCCGTCTTCCTCGATCAGCGCCGAGGCCCCTGAAGGGGAGAGCGGGCGCGGCAGCTCCTCGTCGTCGTCCAGCCTGTCGAACAGCATGGTTGGCAGCGGCGCGAAATCGTCGCTGACGGGTTCCGCGCCGGCCTGCGCGGATGTCAGCGGCGGCAGGCCGGTGGCGTGGAAGCGATGCACCGTCTCGCCGCTGACAGGATGCACGAGTTCCCGCGTTTCCGGCGCCGTGGCCAGCGCCCGCGTGACAATACGGTGCCACGTGCCGTCGCCGGGTTCGCGCTTGCCGTGGTAGCCGGCGACGATCAGCCGGTCCTCGGCGCGCGTCATGGCGACGTAGAGCAGCCGGCGATATTCGTCGTCGGCCAGCTCGCGGGCCTTTTCCGCAGCGCCGCGCGAGACGGCGTTGGCGACTTCGGCGTCGGAACGCCACAGATAGCCACGTCCGCGCCGGTGCCGCCCGGAGCTTTCGAACGCCATCAGGCGCGGCAGGTGCTGGTCGCTGAAGGCGCGCGCGCCGCCATCGACAAGGAACACGACCGGCGCCTCCAGACCTTTGGAGGCATGCACCGTCATGATGCGCACTTCGTTGCGGGTCTGGTCCATCTCGCGCTTCACTTCCGGGCCGGCGTTTTCCAGCGTGGAGAGGAAGGAATCGAGGCCGGGCAGGCCGGTGCGCTCCTCGGCAAGGCAGAAATTCAGGAACTCATCCAGTATGTCGCCGGCTTCCGGTCCCAGCCGGGCGATCATTTTCCCCCGCACCCCGTCACGTGCCAGAAGCCCGGCGTAGAACTCGAACACCGGCCTGAAAGCGGCTTCGCTGGCCCAGCGTTCGAGCGTTTCGGCGATGCCGGCCAGCAACTTGTCCGCTCCGGCATGGTGGCGCAGCGACCGGATGAGCGACTGGCCGCGCTCGCGCCCCGCCGCAAGGTCGAACAGGCGACCCTCGGGCAGATCGAAGATCGGTGAGCGCAGCACGGCGGCGAGCGACAGGTCGTCCTGCGGCTGGACGAGGAAGCGGCCAAGTGCGGCCAGGTCTTTCACGGCGATGTGGCCGGGCAGGCTCAGCCTGTCCGCGCCGGCCACCGGCACGCCCTTTTCCTTCAGGCTTTTTGACAGCGCGTGGATGAAACGGTCACGCTTGCGCACCAGAACCAGCACGTCGCCGGCGCGCAGCGGGCGGCCCTTGCCTTCGAGGATTTCTCTCTTGTCCAGCCAGCTCTTGATGGTGCCGGCGACATGCTCCGCCACCCGCACGGCAGGTGCGCTGGCATGGTTGACGGGCAGCGTCCAGTCGTCCGGTTCCTCCACCTGATCCGCGCCGAGCGTTGGCCAGACCTCCACATAGCCCGGTGCGTCGTTACGGATCGCCTTGTGGTCGAGCGGCTCGGGGTCGTGGCTGATGCCGCGCCGCACCTGCGGGTCGGCGAAGACATGATCGACGGCGCGCAGCACATCCTCGCTGGAGCGGAAGGAGAAAGTCAGTTTGAGGTCCGCGAACTCGCGATCGGCGGCGCGCACGCGACCGGCGAACTCGACCTTGCTTTCGGCGAAGGAATCCGGCGCTGCGCCCTGAAAGGAATAGATGGACTGCTTCTCGTCGCCCACGGCGAAGATGGTGCGCAGGGTGTTGTCGCGGGCACTCTCGCCGGAGAAGAATTCCTCGGCCAGCTTCTTCACCACGTCCCATTGTTCGGGGCTCGTGTCCTGCGCCTCGTCGAGCAGGATGTGGTCGATGCCCTGGTCGAGCTTGTATTGCACCCATGCTCCGGCGTCCGGTCGCTTGAGCAGGTTGACGGTGCGGGTGATGAGGTCGTTGAAGTCGAGCAGGCCGCGCGCGCGCTTCAGTTCCTCGTAACGGCGGATCAGCCAGTCGGCGACAGTGAGGGCCGCGGTGGTGCCCTTCACCATGCGATAGAGCGCCAGCCGGTCGCAAGCGGCGATGATCGCTTCGGTGGCCGCCAGATAGCGCTCGGGCAAGTCCGGCATTGCGCCAAGCAGCGCCTTGGAAAACAGCCAGTCCGGCTTGTAGGCCTCGCCCTTGCCGCTGAGGAAGGATTTTTGCAGGCCGTTGAGGCGGCGCAGCGGCTCCCTCTCGGCGAAGGCGATCAGCGCATCTTCCACAAAAGAGTCGCGCGCACGGTTTGCGCCGAGTTGCAAGGACAACTGGTCGAGCGTTGTCATATAGGCCGGCTCGAAGCCGGGCGGCGGCCAGACCGCATCGGCGATGTCGGCCTCGCTGTCGTCCGCATCGAAACCGAACTCCTCGTAAAGCGGCTGGAAGCCGGTTGCCGTGCCGCCAATCTTGCCAAGGAAATCGCGCAATCCTTCGCGCTTTCCGACGATCTCGGACAGCAGGGCGTCGAGCCCCGTCTCGCCGCCGCGGGAAAGCACGGTGGCGAAGGCTTCGGTCAGCTCCGTGCTCGCCCCGCCGACCGCCCCGGCGATCATGTCGCGCCGAGCCGCCCCCACCAGCGCCTGTTCCATCTGCGTGTCGAGCATCTGGAAATGGGCGACGATATTCGCTTCAAGAGGAAACTGGTGCAGCACCGCCTCGCAGAAGGCGTGGATGGTCTGGATCTTCAGCCCGCCCGGCGTTTCCAGCGCCTCGGCGAACAGGCGGCGCGCGCGCTGCAAGGTTCCGGCATCGGGGCGCTGCCCGTCCATCTTTTCGATGCGCTCTGCAAGCTCGGCCTCGTCCAGCGCCGTCCATTCCGACAGCGTGGAAAAGACGCGATTCGACATGTTGGCCGCTGCGGCGCGCGTATAGGTCAGGCACAGGATTTTCGACGGCTCGGTGCCGCGCAGCAGAAGCCGGATGACGCGCTGGGCCAGCACATGCGTCTTGCCCGAGCCGGCATTGGCCGACACCCAGGCCGAATTGGCGGGGTCGGAGGCGCGCGCCTGCGCCTGCGCGGTGTCGGTCGGGATCGGATATTTCATTCCTCTCCCCCTTCGCTTGCGCCGTCGCCACCGGCCGACCATTCCAGCACGCGCGCCAGATGATCATAATCGCCATCCGTCTCGCCCTCGCGGAAGGGGAGTGAGCGCGACAGATAACCGGTGGCCGGATTGGCGTAGTGGTGAAGCAGCTTTTCCAGCCGTGCCCACGCATCTTCCCCCAGTTCGCTGCCGGAACGGATCGCCTTGCCGTGCCGCAGGATGGATTCGGGCTCCACTTCGCCATTGGCGCGCAGGCGGATGAAAGCGAGGTCCGCCGGCTCGCGGCAGCCCAGGTCGCGGAAGCTCCCCCGCCTCAGCAGCGCCGCTTCAAGCGCGAGTTGCGGCGCAAGCAGCGTATGCGCCTGCGCCTTGGAGGGTGACGAGCCGGTCTTGTAGTCGAGAATATCGGCCATATTGCCGGTGAGCAGATCGACGCGGTCGGCATAGCCGGACAGTGTGACGCCGGCGCTGCCGACGAGCGTCTTTTCAGCCCTCGCCTCGGCGTGGCGCGATATGACGTCGGAACGCCCGCGCTCCCATGTGATGATATTCGCCGCCAGCGTCTCGAAACGCGGCCACCACACCGCCTCGACGTCCTGTGGCAGCTCGGCTTCGGCGAAGCAGTCGCGGCCCGCCTGCAATAAGGTTTCCAGCGCATCCGCCGCGGAGGGATCGGCCAGTGTGGAGAAACGGTGCAGGATGGCGTGAAACAGCGTGCCGCGCTCGGCCGCGCCTGGATCGCGGATCACCGGATCGAGCGCATGAAGGCCGAGGATGCGGCGGGCGTAGACGGCGTAGGGGTCGCGCCGCAGCGTCTCGATTTCCGTGACCGAGAAATGTTTCGGGCGAACGTCTATCGCTGGCGTGGGGCAGGGGCGGGGCGCGAAGTCCACGCGCGGCGCTTCGTCCAGCTTGCGCGCCCAGTCAAGCAGTTGTTCCCCGCGCCGGCGCATGACGGCGGCATTGTCCTTGCCGGTGAAGGTGAGCAGGCGTTGCAGCCAGCGCGAGGGCACGGCCGGCGCATCGCCGGAGCGTAGCGCGCGCGCCAGCACCACCTTTTCCGCACCCATCGCCATCTGGAAATCATGGGCGGCAAGGCCTATGCGCCGCTCCGGCGGTTCGAGGTCGAGCCCGCCCTTCATCAGCCGTGACATGAAGCGGTCGTTCTCGGGCTTGCGGGGCCATACCCCTTCGTTGAGCCCGCCGACGACCAGCGTGTCGACATGCTGGAGCCGCGCTTCCAGCGCGCCCCATATGGCGATGGCGCGGTCGGTCCCCTGACGCGGCTTCACCGTTTCGGGGGCGAGCAGGGCCTCAAGCACGTCCGGCCATTCGTCGGCTGCGAAGGCGAAGGGCGATTGCGCCGTCACCAGATCGCGCAGCACCTGCGCCAGCTTCTGGCCGGCATCGCCGGCATAGAGGGCCGTGACGCTGCCGTCGGCATGCCGGCCCAGCGCTTCCAGCACCCTGGTGCTCGCTTCTGCGAACTGGGGCACGCCAAGGTCGGTGCGGCCGCGCAGTTCGAGTAGCGGGCCGAACGCTTCGACAAGCCGTTTGACGATGGCGATTGCGTCGTCGATGCGGCGCGCCGGAAAGCGTGCGAACCAGAATGGCTCGCGACCTCCGCCGCCGGGGTCCGCCAGCCGCCGCTCGAACAGTTCGGCGAAGGTGGCGATGTCGGGGCGTCCGACACCGCCCCGCAGTGCTGCAAGCTCGATCAGTTCCGCCGCATGGCGCACAGGCGCGCGCTCCAATCCCAGCGAAAGCAGGGGGTGCTTGACCAGCGCCAGCAACGGCAGTGGGTCGCCGGGGCGGAAGGCGGCCTGAGCGGCAAGGCGCAACAGGGCGGCAGGGGGCGTGTTGGCGAGCGGTGCGCCGCCGGAATCGTCTGCCGTGACGCCGAAGCGCAGCAATTCGGCCGAGACGCGGCGGGCGAGCGCCCGGTCGCCGGTCACCAGCGCAGCGCGCTTGCCGGGCTGGCTGACCGCATGGCGCAGCGCCACGGCGATGGCGGTGGCCTCGTCGCGTTCGTTCGGGGCTTCCAGAACGGTCACGCCTTCGAGAGCGGCCGCCATGTCGGCGTCGCTGAAACGTCCGCGCGTGTGCGGCCACAGCTCCGTCGTGTCGGCCGGGCGCAGCGCTTCGCCGACGATCCGATTGCGCAGGTTAAGCGCGGGCGCGGGTGCGCCGAGCGGAGCGATCTCGTCGCGCGCCGCGCCGATCTTGCCTGTCAGCTTGACGAGGCCGTATTGCGGATGGCCGAGCAGCGCCGCCCGTGCATCGGGCGCGGAGATGGCGGTCAGCGAAGCCGCATCGAGCGCGGCGTCGAAACCCGGCAGCACAACTGCCCCGTTCGGCAGGCGGGAAATGACCTTGAGCAGTTCCGCCGTGGCGGGGATAGAGCCAGTCGAGCCGGCGGCGATCACCGGACCGGCAGGGGGCGCGCGTTGCAGGCGCTCGGCCTCGAAGCGGATCAGCGCGCCGCGATGGGCGGCGGGGTTCGAGCGGTCGCGCTCGGCGAGGATCAGCGGCCAGTGCTGGCTGGCGATGCCGAGAAAATCCAGCGTCACCTGCCACCAGCCGGCCAGATTGCCGGTGACGAGCTCGGCGAGCCGGGCCCAGTCCGAGCCCTCCGTCTCCACCTCGTCCATGAGGTCGGCCAGATCCCGCGCCAGCCAGATGGCGTCCGCGGCGGATGCCGGCACCATGATCTCCTCGGCAAAGCGCGCCGCGACTTCGGCGGGCAGGCGCTGTTTCCATGCCCGCACAAGAACGGCGAGCAGCAGCAGCCGTTCTGTCGACGCGATGGGCGGGGCAAGGTCGAGCGCGGCGGCGCTTTCGGGCGTGTCGCTCTCGAACAGCGCCTCGTCCTCGTCGAACTCACCCAGCGGCCGCACTGTCGGCAGGATGGCGGCGCGCCCGCCCATCAGTTCCATGAACTCGGAGCGCAAGGCGCGCGCCGCGCGGCGCGTCGGCACATAGATGGTCACGTCTGCCAGCGCCAGCGGGTCGCCGTCGAAACGGAAGCCGGGGATCAACGCGCCCGACAGGAGCCCGGCGGCCAATGTCGTCAGGAAGGGCGCTCCGGGCGGGATCGAAAAGACGCGCGGCGCGCTGCTCATGCCGCCCCGGCGGAAAATTTTTGAATGGCGGCTTCGGCCGGTGCAATGGCGTCCGGCGTGCCGACGGTGATCCAGTGGCCGTTCATCGCCGCACCGAACAGGCGGCCGGCGGCGATGGCGCGGTCGAAATAGAGGTTGAGCGAATGCGGCTCCGGCTTCGCGTCGGCGAAGATGCGCGGGTGAATGATGCCGGCCCCGCCATAGATCAGTCCGGAAGGATCGCCGCCGGCGCGAGCGAGGCGGCCGTCTTCCCCGAGCAGGAAGTCAACGCCGCCGCTGTGGCCTGTGGCGTTCGCCGGATTAGCGAGCATGAGCAATATGTCCATGCGCCCATCGTCCCATTTCTCAGCCAGACGCTCAAGCTCAGGCGTGCCGCGCTCTATCCAGAAGGTGTCGGCATTGAGGATGTAGAACGGGTGGGACCCAAGCTCCGGCAGCGCCTTGACGACGCCGCCGGCCGAGTCGAGCAGCCTCGCGCTCTCGTCGGAAATGACGATGTGGGGCTTTTGGTGCCCAGCAACATGGGCGGCGATCATGGAGCCGAGATGATGGACGTTGACCACCGCCTTCTCGACGCCGGCTCCCGCCAGCGCATCCAGCCCGCGGTCGAGCAGGGTTCGTCCGGCGATCTCCACCAGCGGCTTCGGCAGGGTGTCGGTGATCGGACGCATGCGCGTGCCGAGCCCGGCGGCAAGCACCATGGCTGTCCTGGGACCCGTCACAGTTCGCGTTCCTCCAGAAAGCCCTGCTGTTCGTAGAAGGCGCGCAGGCAAGCCAGCGCCGGATGGGCGAGCGCCCGGCGCAGATAGTCGCGGATGCGCGGCAGGTGCTTCAGATAGCCGGGCTTGCCGTCGCGGCGATGCAGGCGCACGAAGATGCCGAGGATCTTCGAGTTCCGCTGCGCCGCCATCAGCGCATAAGCTTCCAGAAAGGCGGCTTCATCGAAAGGCCCGGAAGCGTGGCGTCTGGCAAGATAGGCGTCCACCGTCGCCTGCTCGACATCGCGCGGCACGGTTGCGCGCGCATCCATGGCGAGCGAGGCGAGGTCGTAGGCCGTCGGGCCGATCAGCGCATCCTGAAAATCGATGAGGCCCAGCCGGTCGTGCCCGCTGCGTTCCGCCCGCCAGATCAGGTTCGGCGAATGATAGTCGCGCTGCATGAGCGTGGTCTCGCTGCCTTCGATGCGGTCGAGCGCGGCGTTCCATTCCCGCCGGTAGCGGGCGCGCAGATTGTCGTCGGCCGGCTGGCCGGTCACGGCCGGCACATACCAGTCGACCAGCAGGTCGACCTCGATCAGCATGGCGTCGCGGTCGAAGGGCGGCACCTCGTGGATCACGCCGGGCGCGGCCTCGATCCGGTCCCGCCATTGCCTTCCATGCAGGTCGGCCAGCAGCTCGGCGGCTGCGACATAGCGTTCCCGTATGGGATTGCGCTCGGCGTCGAGCACGCCGGTGCTGCCCAGATGCTCGATGAGTAGGAAGCCCTTGTCGAGGTCCTGCGCGTAAATTTCCGGGGCGCAGATGCCGGCTTCGCGCAACGCCCGGTCGATGGCGACGAAGGCGGCAACCGTCTTCGAGGTGTGGGCGATCTCGGCATAGGGCCTGCCGTCGCGCACTGGCGGGCCCATCGCCAGCGGCGGCGAGTTCATCAGGATGCGTGCGGCCTCGCCTTCCAGCCAAACCGTCTCATAGGAGCGTGCCGAGGCGTCGCCGGTGAGGTGCCGGCGCTGCGCGTGGCCCCAACCGGCGGTTTCGAGAAAGACGCGCATGGCGCGTGACCGCCCGATCCGCGCCAGCGTCTCGTCGTTGCCGGAAATGCGCGCGCAGCGGCCTTCGCCCTCATGGACAAGCTCGACGGAAATGGCCGTGGCGGGCAGGCGGTCGCCGGCGCGTTCGGGCCATTCCACCAGCGCCGCGCCATCCGCAATCGCTTCGTCGAAGCCGAGTTCGTCCAGTTCGTCCTCGGAACCGAGGCGATAGAGGTCGAAATGATGGACGGGAAAGCGCGTGTCGTAGCTCTGCACCAGCGTGAAGGTGGGGCTCGGCACTTCCAGCGCGGCGTCATCGGCGAGGGCGCGGATTAGGGCGCGCGCCAGCGTCGATTTTCCCGCGCCGAGATCGCCTTGCAGGGCCAGCACGTCGCCCGGCCGCACGGCCATGGCGAGGTCTTCGCCCAGCCGCCGTGTCGCGGCCTCGTCGTCAAGCACCACCTCGATAGGGGAGGCTTCCATGCCGGGGGCTACTCCGCGGCGTCGCGCATGTCCGCCGGCATGTCGGGGAAGGTGCAGACCACAGTGGTTCCCTCGCCGGAGCCGGTTTCGATGCGCACATTGCCGCCATGCAGCTCGACGAAGCTCTTCACGATGGACAGTCCAAGGCCCGCGCCGCGCCGGCGACCGCCATTGACCCGAGATTCGAAGCGGTGGAACACGAGATCCAGCACGTCGGGCGGCATGCCCGGCCCATCGTCATGCACGGCGAATTCGACGCCATCAGCCAGTTGCCGGCAGGTCAGCCGCACCGCGCTGCCTTCCGGCGCATAGTTGGCGGCGTTGGTGAGCAGATTGTAGAGAATCTGGCGCACCCGCACCTCGTCGCCCCTGAAGCTCTTCGGCGCGGCCGCGGCGTCCACCTCCAGCCGGATCGAATGGTCCTGCAACCGCTCGGAAACCAGTTCGGCGGCGGCCGTAATGGCGTTCGCCACATCGACCTCCGTGATCTCGAGCTGCATGATGCCGGCATCGACGGTGGCGAGGTCGAGAATGTCGTTGACGATGGTGAGCAGCACCGACGACGACGAGCCGATATGCTCCACATATTCCCGCTGGCGCGGCGACAATGGCCCGGTGGCCGGCAGCGACAGCAATTCGGTGAAGCCGATGATGTTGGTGAGCGGCGAACGCAGCTCATAGGAGACGTGCTGCACGAAATCGTTCTTGATCTGGTCGGACTTCAGCAGGGCTTCGTTCTTTTCCTTCAGCGCCCGCTCAACATTGACGCTGTCGGTGACGTCCACGAAGGTGGTCATAACCTGCCCGTTGGGCAGATGGATGACGGCGTAGCGCAACACGCTGCCGGAATTCAGCTCCACCAGCCCGTGCCAGTTGCGGCGCTCCTCGTCGAAGCCGGTGATGGCCGCGACGAAGCCGTTCCATGGGCTGTCCTTGGCCCGGCTGTCGCAGATCGCCCGTATCGAGGCGACATGGATATTCGGCTGGACGGTGCTGCCGTCCAGTTCCCACAGCGCGGTAAAGGCCGGATTGGACAGGCGCAAGCGCCCATCGGGCCCGAACACGGCCACCCCCTCGGCCAGATTGTCGAGCGTTTCGCCCTGAACCCGCACCGCGGTCTGGTAGCGGCTTTCGAGATCGATCTTTTCTGTCAGGTTCTCGAACAGCCAGGTCACGCCGCCCTTGGGCTGCGGGTTGGCGACGACGCGGATCGTTTTGCCGTCGGGCAGATGCCACCAGTGCTCCTGCGTCTCCACCGCGCGATAGGCGCCAAGCAGGTTTTCCTTCCAGCGCCGCCATTCCGGCTGTTCGGCGATCTTGCCTTCGCTGCGCAGGCGGTCGAGCAGCAGGGCATTGTCGGGCGCGCTGTTGAGGAAGGGCAGGTCGAGCGCCCACAGCTTCTGGAACGCCTGGTTGAAGAAGCGCAGCTTCTCCTCAGTGTCGAAGATGGCGACCGCCGTGTTGAGGTGGTCGAGCGTGTCGGAATGGTTGCGCACGGTGCGCTCATATTCCTCGCGCATGGCCTCGATGTCGCTGACGTCGCAGGCGAGGCCTGCCGAGCCCTTGTCGCCACGATAGTCAGTGACGGCGAACTGGCGGCGGTCGCCGGAGATGACGGTGGAGAGCATCTGCGCGAACACCGGGCTGACGCGATGCTCTTCGCCAATCGCCGCGCGGGCGCGGTCTCCGAAGACCTCCTTGCCTTCCCGAACCGCGTCCCCGGCGCTTGCGGCCTCGACCGCTCCGGCATAGGCCCGGTTGGTCCACTTCAGCTTGCCGTGCTCGTCGCGCAGCCAAACCGGCATGTCGAGAGCGTCGAGCAATCCGCTAAACGTTTCGTGCTCGGCCGCCAGCCGATCGTTTTCCAGCCGGAGCCGGACATGGGCGCGCTGGCTTTCCGAAAGGGAAAGGAAGCGCACCAGCGTGTGGGTCGCCGCCTTGCGCCCCTGCACCTCCAGCGGCGCGCCGCCATGCGTCTCGACGGCTATGTCGAAGGCGAGGCCTTTCCCACGAAGCGCTGTGATGCCGCGCTCAAGCGCCGCGGCTGAGCGGGGAGCGAGCCAGCGACCGAAGGCGAGAAAGGCCGCGCGCTCTTCCGGAGCCCCGGCTTCCGGGGGCAGCGAGCCGATCAGTTCGGGTTTCTGGTTGTCGCCGGCCCACACGATGATGCGCTGGTCGCGCAGGTTGAGGATCGCCTCGGAGCGTTGCAGGGCTGCGTTGACGTCGGCGATGCGGGCCCGGAGCTGGGCGTTCTCGGCCGCCGTGCGCTGGCGTTCGCGGATAAGCACGATCGCGGAGATCAGCGCGGCGCCCATCACGCCGACCGACAGGGCAAGCTGGATGACATCCGAGGTGCCGATCGGCATGGCTGCGCGAGTGGCTGTCTGCGCCCCCGCATTCAGGACGGAGAAGGGAAGGATGAACGCGGATGAGCCGAGCAGCAGGCCAAGCCGCCTTCCCGCTTGCAGCCGCCGGCCGACAGAGGGGCAGCCTCCGTCCCTGGAATCACAATGGCCGCCGGCAACGGCCTCTCCCGCCCGAAGCGGGTTTTCCCCCGGCATGTCGTGGTCCTCTCCGCGCCCTCTGGAAGGACACCCAGCCGAAAAACCCGGCCTGTCGGCCACGAACCCATGTCCGGCTGAAGCGTCGCGAATCACCTCACAATACCGCCTCGCCGAATCTGCGTGAAGCAGGGTGTCTCGCAAAAATAGAGCCAGGCGAAAAGTCAATCGCCCGGCTCTATATGTGGTGGTATTTTCAGATATGGTTAATAGCGGTAGTGTTCCGGCTTGAACGGACCCTGCATGGTCACGCCGATATAGGCGGCCTGTTCTTCCGAAAGCGTGGTCAGCTTCGCGCCAAGCTTGTCGAGGTGCAGGCGCGCGACCTTTTCGTCGAGATGCTTGGGCAGCACATAAACCTCGTTCTTGTACTGGTCATTCTTGGTGAACAGTTCGATCTGGGCCAGCACCTGATTGGTGAAGGAGGCCGACATGACGAAGCTCGGATGGCCGGTGGCGTTGCCGAGATTGAGCAGGCGGCCTTCCGAAAGCAGGATCATGCGCTTGCCGTCGGGGAATGAGATCATGTCCACCTGCGGCTTCACATTGGTCCACTTCAGATTGCGCAGCGCGGCGACCTGTATCTCATTGTCGAAATGGCCGATATTGCCGACGATGACCATGTCCTTCATCGCGCGCATGTGCTCGAGGCGGATGACATCCTTGTTGCCGGTGGTGGTGATGACGATGTCGGCGGTGGGGGCCGCGTCTTCCAGCGTCACCACCTCATAGCCGTCCATCGCCGCCTGAAGGGCGCAGATCGGATCGACTTCCGTGACCTTGACGCGCGCGCCGGCGCCCGCCAGCGAGGCGGCCGAGCCCTTGCCCACGTCGCCATACCCGCACACCACGGCGACCTTGCCGGCCATCATCACGTCCGTGCCGCGGCGGATGCCGTCGACCAGCGATTCCTTGCAGCCATACTTATTGTCGAACTTGGACTTGGTGACCGAGTCGTTGACGTTGATGGCCGGGAAGGGCAGCAGGCCCTTTTTCTGGAGCTGGTAGAGACGGTTCACGCCGGTGGTGGTTTCTTCGGAAACGCCGCGGATCGCCTCGCGCTGCTTCGTGAAGAAGCCGGGGGTGGCCGCCATGCGCTTTTTGATCTGGGCGAAGAGGATTTCCTCTTCCTCGCTGCCGGGGTTGGTCAGCACGTCCTCACCGGCTTCGGCGCGCGCGCCAAGCAGGATGTACATGGTGGCGTCGCCGCCATCGTCGAGGATCATGTTGGAGGGCTCGCCATCCGCCCACTGGAAGATGCGGTCGGTATAGGTCCAGTAGTCTTCCAGCGTCTCGCCCTTGACGGCGAAGACCGGGATGCCGGCGTCGGCAATGGCGGCGGCGGCATGGTCCTGCGTGGAGAAAATGTTGCAGGAGGCCCAGCGCAGCTCCGCGCCGAGCGCCTTCAGGGTTTCGATCAGCACCGCCGTCTGGATGGTCATGTGCAGCGAGCCGGTGATGCGCGCGCCCTTCAGCGGCTGGCTCTTGCCGAACTCCTCGCGGCAGGCCATCAGGCCCGGCATTTCCGTTTCCGCGATCTCGATCTCCTTGCGACCCCAGTCGGCAAGCGAGATGTCGGCGATCACATAATCCTTGTTGGCTGTCATGATGGCGCTCCAATGGGAATCAGTCGGCAGGCGGCCACGCCGCGAACGCGGCAGGTGGCGAAAAGCTGCTCGCTGACTAGCAGATCGCAACGGTCACGACAACGCACATAAAGAAATCTTTATCTGTAGATACTTAGAGCGGACGTGGCGGGGAAGGGCCGATTTGCCGTCCGGGACTGGCGGTTTATTCCTGGAAGGCGGAAATTTGTTCCGCCTCCCCCTTCGCCAGCTGCTGGCGAAGGCGTCGCGAAGAGAAAGGCCGGGAAATCAGGCGGCCGCCGTCTGCCGGGCCGACATGTTCCCGGAGAGCATCTGGCGTGCCTCATCCATCGATCTGGAAAGGTCGGCGATCGCCTCGTCGAGCAGGGCGCGTTGCTTCTGCAGCCGGGCCATCTGCTTCTCGGACTTTTCCAGCGCCACCTTGAGCTGGCGGGCGTTGGAGCCGGACGGATCGTAGAGATCCATCATCTGCTTCACGTCCCGCAGCGAAAAGCCGACCTTGCGGCCGAGCAGGATGAGCTTGAGCCGCGCCTTGTCGCGATGGCTGTAAAGGCGGGTGGCGCCGTCGCGCTGCGGGTTGATCAGCCCCTTGTCTTCGTAGAAGCGCAGCGTGCGCAGAGTGACGCCGAAGTGCTTCGCCATTTCGCCGATGCGGGTCAGCTCTTCGCTCTCGTGGGGTTCGCCGGCCGCACTCGTCGCGGCTTCGGCTAGATCATTCGTCTTCATTCGGGAATCCCGGATTATATGCGTTTGCCTGAAGAGCAACCCCGTTGAACGCACGGAGCTCCTTCCATTACGTTTACGTAAGGTGTGATTAGCTGGAATTGCCTCCAGGTTCAAGTATTCACTGCGGCAAAACGGGCTTTTTCCGGCGGCGCGGTAAGACTTCTTAACCGCGGTTAACGCGTTGTTTACCACGTTGGGTGAATTGTGCGCTTGTCGGTTCTCCGTGCTGATCCAGTAGCGAAGTTTTCACGGTTTTCGGCAGGCGCCGGGTCCAAAACGCCCGAATTCGCTTTCCGTTCCGACCGATTTTGAAGGGGACGCCGGTCTGAGGACCGGACGCTTTAAGGGAAACGGGCGTCGCGATGAGCAACAGAAGGTCCTATCTCGACACAACGGCTGCGGGGCGGCAGCACAGGCACGCCTCGACCCTCGATCAGATCAACGAGTCGCTGGCGGCGCTTGAAGAGCGGTTGCAGCGCAGCCGCGCCGACGTTCAGCCGCGCGGCGACAACCTGCTGCGCAACCCCGCTTCCCAGGGTGGGCGCAGTTTCGCCAGCGAGCGGGGCGACGAACGAAACCCGCGGGAATGGTCTTCGCGCCAGCCGGCCGCAGCCCCGGCGCGCAACTATCAGGCGCTCATGCACGACATCGAACGCATACGCGGCCAGGAGGACGGGCTCGCCGCGGCCGGCCATATAGCGGGGGAGTTGCAGGGCCTGCGCGACGAATTGCGCCAGCAGATGACGGTTGGCCTGCACCGCGAGTTCGAAGCTCTGCGCCGTGAAATCGATCGCGCCTGCCGCTCGGGCGAAGGCGCTGGCGACAGCGCGCGTCTCGGCCGCGAACTGGAGCGTCTTTCCGGCGCGGTGCAGGAACTGGCGCACAGGAGCGACGATCGCGGCGTCAATCTCATGCGTCTGGAGCTTGAGCAACTCAGCGCGCAGATCGAGACCCTGGCCCGCGAGGACAGCGTGCGCGCGGTCGATCGCCGCTGGGAAGATTTCGACCGGCGCTGGACGGCTTTCGAGGATCGTTTCGGGGCCAGCGCGGATCGCAACAATGGCGATGAGGGGCTTGCTGCTCTCAACCAGCGGCTGGAGGAGATCGCGCGCGCGGTGGATACCTTGCCGCAGTCGCTTTCGTCGCGGTCGCTGGAAGAAAAACTGCGTACGCTGACGCTGGCGGTCGACCAGCTCGCGGCGCAGCGTCCGTCGGAGGCGAACACGCTGAACCTGATCGATGAGCGGCTTGACGAGATTTCGCGCGCCATCGTCGCATCCACCGTGGCGGCGCAGGCCAACAGTTTCGATCCTGCCGCTCTGGATCGGATCGAGAACCGGATCGCCGCGCTGGCGGGACAGATCGAGGAGGTGGCGCAGGACCGGCCGGATGCCGAAGTCATAGAGCGGCTGGCCTTGCTGTCGCGCCGGGTGGACGAGTTGACTGCCGAAAGCCGCGTGCCGGAAGAAGTGATCGGACGCCTCGCCGACCAGATCGCGGCAATTGCCGAGCGTGTCAGCCAGGCTCCGCAGATGCCCGACCTCGGCTATCTGCTGGAAGGGCTGGAGCAGCGCTTCGATCTGTTCGCCGTCTCTCTGGAACGCCGCCACAGCGACGCCGTCGAGCAGGGCAATGTCATCCTTCGCGATTTTGAGCGCCGGCTGGAGGAAATCGCCGAACGTCTGGACCGGCGCGACGCCGTTCCGGCTTTCGACGGCGCGGAAGTCATGGAGGCGATCGACGCCCGCTTCGATGCGCTTGCCCGCGAGCTGGATGGGCGCGAACCTGCCGGGCAGCAGGCCATCCATGGCCTGGAAATGCGCCTTGCCGACATTTCGCAGCGGCTCGACGGTTCCGTCGAGCGTTTTGGCGCTATCGATCCGGACCTGATCCGCAGCCTCGAGGCGCAGGTTGCCGGGCTGTCGGCCCACCTGTCGCAGCCCGGCAACCCGTTGCCGGAATTCGAGGACATCAGCCCGCGCCTGACCCAGATCGAGCAGTCGCTGGCCGGCACGCGTGAGACCATTCTGGAAGCCGCGCGCGAAGCGGCGGAGCGTGCCGTGCAGTCCATGGCGGCGGAAGGAACGGGCGGCGGAGTTGAACAGGCCGCGGTCGCCGGCCTCGCCCAGGACCTGAAGACGCTGGAGGCGCTGACCCGTCGCTCCGACGACCGCAACGCGCGAACCTTCGAAGCCATACATGACACGCTGCTGAAGATCGTCGACCGGCTGGGCTCGCTGGAAGGCTCGGGCGTGGTGCAGGCCGGGCCGCGACCATCGCCCAAGATTTCCGTGGGCCAGACGCCCAGCCTCGATATGGACATGCTGGCCGGTGAGGGCGAAACCCTGCTGGCCGACGCCATGGACGGCGAGGTGCAGTTGCGCACGCCGGCGCAGGCCGCCTCGGACGCGGCCAGGGCCGCGCTCGGTGAAGTCACGGGGCCGGAAGCTTCGCGCAAGACCTCGTTGCTCGGCAATCTCACCCGCGCCTTCCGCAAGGACGGCGCGCCGAAGCCGGAGGAAGCGGCTCCGGTCGCCGAAAACGCCGATGCCGGTCTGGACGCGCCGCTCGAGCCGTCTTTCCTCAACAAGCCGCTGGAACCCGGTTCCGGTGCGCCAGACCTCAATGCGATCATGAAGCGTGTGCGCGATGAGCGCGGGCAAACCGGTGGCGGTTCGGCGGCGGATGCCGCAAAGTCCGATTTCATCGCAGCGGCGCGCCGCGCCGCCCAGGCGGCGGCAGCCGAGGCTGAAACGCTGAAGCGTCAGTCCAGTCTTGGCGGCCCCGCCAGGAGCCTGCGCATCGGCGAATTATTCAAGGCCCGGCGCAAGCCGATCCTCATGGCCGTGGGCGCGGTGATCCTGGCTCTTGCCGGGTTGCAATTCGGCAAGACTTTCCTTGATGGGAATGAGCAGGTTTCGGGTGTCGCCCCGGTTCCGGCCACGATCGAGCGGAAGGTCGTGCAAGAACCCAAGGCTGCGGAGGAAAAATCCGTGCAGCAGGTGGAACCTGCGCGCATCGTTGAGCCTGTGCGCATGGGGGAAGATCGAGCGTCAGCGATGACGGAGCAGAACGAACAGGCTGAATCTGTGTCTGCGCTGCCTGCCGAAACCGCCCGGCAAGCCGCATCGGAAGAAGTTGCACCTGAGGCTGACGCCGCCCTTACCGACGCTGTCTCCACCGGCGCGGTGCCGCCCGTATCCCTGCCTGTATCTCCCGCGCTGATCGATGTGCCTGCCGATATAGGCACTCCGGCGCTGCGCGAAGCAGCCGCCGCCGGTGACGCCAAGGCGCTGTTCGAGATTGGCGCGCGCTATGCAGAGGCGCGTGGCGTCAAGGAAGATACCGCCGCTGCCGCGCAATGGTACGAGCGCGCGGCCGAACTCGGCCTCGCCCCGGCCCAGTACCGCATCGGCAATCTTTACGAAAAGGGCATCGGCGTCGCCCGCGACGCCGACAAGGCCCGGAAGTGGTATGAGATGGCGGCGAAGCAGGGCAACGCCAGCGCCATGCACAATCTGGCCGTGCTGCTGGCCATGGGAACCGACGGCGTCGCCGAAAACGAAGGCGCAGCGCGCTGGTTCAAGGCGGCCGCCGACCTCGGCGTCAAGGACAGCCAGTTCAATCTCGGCATTCTTGCCGCCAAGGGCGTCGGCATGCCGCAGAATCTCGAGGAGTCCTACAAGTGGTTCGCCCTCGTCGCCAAGACCGGTGACAAGGACGCCGCGTCCAAGCGCGACGAGATCGCCAAGGCGCTGCGCCCCGAGCAGCTCGAAAAGGCCCGCCAGACGGCGGAGCTGTGGGAGGCCAGGGAACTCGACCTCGACGCCAATGGAGTCACCCTTCCCGACGCCTGGGTTGACGAGCCCATCACCACCGCCTCCATCGACATGAAGAAGGCGGTGCAGAATATCCAGGCTATTCTCAACAAGAACGGCTATGCGGCCGGCGCGATCGATGGCGTGATGGGCGGGAAGACTAGGGAAGCCATCATCGCTTTCCAGGCCGACAACGGACTGCCGCCGTCCGGAGAGGTGGACGACAAGCTGGTCGAGGCTCTGCTGGCGCGCAACTAGCAGGCCGCATGCGAGGACGAAAATAGCGTCCTCGTCATGAACGGATCTCCGGAAAGAC
Source organism: Aquamicrobium ahrensii (assembly GCF_040545755.1). Lineage (NCBI taxonomy): Bacteria > Pseudomonadati > Pseudomonadota > Alphaproteobacteria > Hyphomicrobiales > Phyllobacteriaceae > Aquamicrobium > Aquamicrobium ahrensii. Next base: position 25,678 of record NZ_JBEPMN010000016.1, on the reverse strand, counting down.
GGATGTCTGCGGCCCCGTCTATTCGTTCGCCGCGTCTTTCGGGCAGTCGCCATTCCGGCGACAAATTGGTCCGACCCCGCAAATATGCGTGCTTAGCGTCGCTATTGCGATGCCTTGCCATATATTTGCCTGTTAACTGATTGAGATATTTCTGGTTTCAAATCCGCGGCGGGCAAAATACCGCCCGCGGTTCCTGTGCAAGAAGAGGTTAGCTTTTCGGCGGTATGATGCGGTCCGGAAACGACGGTTGATTGGAACAGACGGGTGGGCATCTATCTCCCGATTGCGGAACTTTCGGTCAATGTCTTCGTACTGCTGACGATGGGCGCGGCGGTCGGCTTCCTGTCGGGCCTGTTCGGCGTCGGCGGCGGGTTCCTGATCACGCCGCTGCTTATCTTCTACAACATCCCCCCGGCCATCGCCGTCGCCACCGGCGCCAATCAGGTGATCGGTTCGTCCTTCTCAGGCGCAATGTCGCACATGAAGCGGGGCACGCTCGACTTCAAGCTGGGCTTCATGCTGCTGGCGGGGGGCATCGTCGGTTCGACGGCGGGCGTTTACGTGTTCTCGCTCCTGCGAAGTCTCGGTCAGCTCGACCTGTTCATTTCGCTGCTCTACGTAATTCTTCTGGGTTCGGTCGGTGGGCTCATGCTGGTGGAGAGCGTCAATTCGCTGCGTGCAGCCCGCGGCGGCGCGCCGACCGGCCTGAAGCGCCCCGGCCAGCACAACTGGATTCACCGTCTGCCGCTCAAGATGCGATTCCGAACCTCCAAATTGTTCGTCAGCGTTATCCCCGTGCTCGGCATCGGGGCCATCATCGGCTTCCTGTCGTCGATCATGGGTGTGGGCGGCGGCTTCATCATGGTGCCGGCGCTGATCTATCTGCTGCGCGTGCCGACGAATGTGGTCGTCGGCACCTCGCTGTTCCAGATCATCTTTACGTCCGCCTATACGACGCTTGTGCATGCCACGACGAATTTCACCGTCGATATCGTGTTGGCCATGCTGTTGATGGTGGGTGGCGTCGCCGGCGCTCAATATGGCGTCAAGGCGGGCCAGAAGCTGCGCGGCGAACAGTTGCGCGCGCTGCTGGCCCTGATGGTGTTGGCGGTGGCGTTGCGGCTGGCGGTGGACCTGTTCATCAAGCCGGACAATATCTACTCGCTCAGCATACCGGGGATGGGCTGATGGCGGCGCGCTCCCTGTTCCTTCGGTGTATGCTGGCGCTTGCGGCGATGATTGCCGGGCTGGTCGCCGCAGCCGCGCAGAACCCCAATCCGGAAGGCATACAGATCGGGCTGTCCACCGAGCATATCTCGATCACCGCCGGGTTTTCCGGCGCGGACCTCACCATTTTCGGCTCGCTGGAAAATGCCGATCCGGAAGTGGCCCGGCAGGGGCGCTATGATGTGATCGTGGTGCTTGAAGGCCCGTCCAGACGCATCGTCGTGCGACGCAAGTCCCGCGTGCTCGGCGTCTGGGTCAACCTCCAGTCAGAAGAATTCGAGAACGTGCCGGTTTCCTATTCAGTGGCCACGACGCGGCCATTCCAGGACATCACCGAGCCGATCAGCTATCGCCAGCTCTCGCTCGGCGCCAACAACATCTACCTGCAGCCTGCCGATCCCGAGGGCAGCCCTCCCACCATCGCCGAGTTCACCAGGGCATTGCGTGACAGGAAGGTGGCCGCCGGGCTTTATAGCGAGAATGTCGGCGGCGTGCGCTTCCTGTCGCAGAACCTGTTTCGGGCCACGGTGCGCCTTGCGCCCGACGCGCCGGTCGGCACCCACAAGGCGCGGGCCTTCCTGTTCAAGAACGGCCTTTTTGCGAAGGAAAGCTCGGCCCAGCTCGAGATCCGCAAGGCGGGCTTCGAGCAGGCGGTGTTCCGCCTCGCCCACAATCACGGCTTCTTCTATGGCGCGCTGTCGGTGGCTTTCGCCATGGCCGTGGGCTGGCTGGGCAGCATCGTGTTCCGCAGGGATTGAGCCATTCGCCGCCGGATGGGAACACCCGGCGTGCTTCCAGCCTTCCGTGAAACCGGGGAACGATCCGGTCGGGACATTTCAGCCGGGCTTCAGCATCCCGCCGGCGATCGCGAAGACGCGATCACGGCCCATCATGTAGGCCATCAGGCTGTCGCGGCGGAACAGGCCCGCATAGGCGTGATCGAGCACGTTGAGCGAGCCGGTATAGGCGCCGAAGGCCGGCATCACCATGCGCACGCCGTCGCTGGCGAAGCAGCGTCGCCGGACCGAGCGGCCGCGCTGGACGATACGCGCGCAGGGGTGAAGATGGCCGGCGATTTCTCCTCCCACCGCTGTGCGGGAGGGTTCATGCCTGAACAGCAGCGCACCGATGGCAAGCTCCCGCACCGTCTCGCCGGGCAGGTCCGCCGGGGCGTCCGGATCGTGGTTGCCGGCGATCCAGAACCAGTCGCGCGCCGCCATCATCGCTTCCAGCCGTTCGCGAAAGGCGGGGTGCAGACGGCCGGCGGCCTCGCCGTCGTGGAAGGAATCGCCGAGGCTGACGACGATGCGCGGCCGATAGCGGTCGAGCGCTTCCTGCAACCGCGCCAGCGTGGCGATCGTGTCATAGGGCGGCAGGAGCGCGCCACGCCGGGCCAGTGAAGATCCCTTTTCCAGATGCAGGTCCGATACGGCGAGCATCTCCATTTCCGGGAAATAGAGCACGCCGCGCGCATCGCACACGGCGCGTTCGCCGGCGATGGCGATCAGTTCGGCGTCGGGCGTCATGGCGGCCGGCGAAAGATTCATCTGTGTCCCATCGCTTCATCGACCAGTTCGGCCGCCTCCATCAACAAACTGTCGTTGGCGTCGCCATTGACCGTTTCCCTGCCGATCTCCAGCATGACCGGCACCGCCAGCGGCGAAATCTGCTCAAGCGGTTTATGCACGATTCGCCCGTGCACGCGCGAGAGCATGTCGCCAAGCCGGCTGACGTCGAGCAGGCCGGCCCCGGCGTCGGCCCGCGTCGCCTGCAACAAGATATGATCCGGCTCGTGGCTGCGCAGCACATCGTAGATCAGATCCGCCGAAACCGTCACCTGCCGTCCGGTCTTTTCCTGACCCGGAAAGCGCTTTTCGATCAGGCCCGAAATCACCGCGCAATTGCGGAAGGTGCGCTTGAGCATCCAGCTGTCGTTGAGCCAGGCTTCGAGATCGTCGCCCAGCATGTCCTCGTCGAAAAGTTCGGCAAGCGAGGGCTTCTTCGCCCAAAACAGCGCGCCCATATCGTCCAGGGCCCAGATGGCCAGCGAATAATCGGTGGCGACGAAGCCGAGGGGGCGGGCGTTGGCCCGCTCCAGACGGCGCGTCAGCAGCATGCCGAGCGTCTGATGCGCCAGCCTGCCCTCGAACGGATAGCACACCATGTAGTGCCGGTCGCCGCGCGGAAAGGTCTCGACCAGAAGGTCGCCGCGTTTCGGCAGCATGGATTTTTCCTTTTGCAGACGCAGCCAGGCGGACACCTGTTCGGGCAGCGTCGACCATCTGTCCGGGTCGGCCAACATGGCGCGCACCTGATCGGCCAGATAGGTGGAAAGCGGAAACTTGCCGCCGGCATAGCTCGGCACGATTATGTTGGCGCCGGAGCCGGCCGACACCACGCATTCATTCTCGCGTATGCCTTCGAAGCGCAGGATCTTGCCGGCGAACAGGAAATTGTCGCCAGGCCGCAGCGTCTCCGCGAAATACTCCTCCACCTTGCCCAGCACCCGTCCGCCATGACCTGCCAGCCCGCGACCCGGCCGCACATAGCGCACATTCAGTTCCGGCATCTCGACGATGGTGCCGACATTGAGCCGGTATTGCTGCGCGATGCGCGGATGGGTGATGCGCCACAGCCCCTCTTTCGTCTTGCGGATGCGGGCATAGCGTTCATAATTCCGGAGCGAATAGCCTCCGGTGGCGACGAAATCGACCACGCGGTCGAAAGTGGCGCGGTCGAGCGCAGCATAGGGCGCGGCGGAGCGCACTTCCCCGTAAAGCGCATCGGCGTCGAACGGACCGGCGCAGGCTGTGCCCAGTACATGCTGAGCCAGCACGTCCAGCGCGCCGGCAAGCAGCGGCGGCGTGTCCTGAGCGCCGAGATAATTGGCGTCCAGCGCGGCGCGGCATTCCAGCACCTCGAAGCGGTTGGCCGGAATGAGGATCGCCTTCGACGGCTCGTCCATGCGGTGGTTGGAACGGCCGATGCGCTGGGCGAGCCGGCTGGCTCCCTTCGGCGCGCCGACATGGATGACCAGATCGACGTCGCCCCAGTCGATGCCGAGATCGAGCGTCGAGGTGGCGACGATGGCGCGCAGCGCATTGTCGGCCATGGCCTTTTCAACACGCCGCCGCTGGCCGACATCGAGCGAGCCGTGATGCAGCGCGATGGGCAGCGCGTGTTCATTGGCGCGCCACAGCTCCTGAAACAGCATCTCCGCCTGGCTGCGGGTGTTGACGAACAAAAGCGTCGTTCTGTGCCGACTGATTTCCTCATAAATCTCGGGGATGGCGTAGCGCGCCGAATGGCCCGCCCATGGCACGCGCTCTTCCGATTCGAGAATGGAGATGGCGGGTTTCGCCCCGCCGGCCACCGTGATCAGACCGGCCATCTCGCCCGGAGGGTTCTGCGACACCAGCCAGCGGCGCAGGTCGTCCGGCTCGGCCACGGTGGCGGAAAGGCCGATGGTCTGGAGCCCCGGCACGATGGCGCGCAGCCGTGCGAGGCCAAGCGAAAGCAGATGGCCGCGCTTGGAGGTCACCAGCGAATGCAACTCGTCGAAGATGACGAAGCGCAGATCCTCGAAGAAGCGCTTTGCGTCAGGTGCGGCGATCAGCAGGGCAAGTTGTTCAGGTGTGGTGAGCAGAATGTCGGGTGGAACCAGTTTCTGGCGCTGGCGCTTGTGGGCCGGCGTATCTCCGGTGCGCGTCTCGATAGCGACAGGCAGGCCGATTTCAGCAACGGGCTTGCCGAGATTGCGCTCGATGTCCACCGCCAGCGCCTTGAGCGGCGAGATGTAGAGCGTGTGGATTCCGCGATGCGCTTCGCCCGGCTTTCGCTTCGGCCGCCCGGCCAGCTCGGTCAGCGAAGGCAGGAAACCGGCCAGCGTCTTGCCGGCGCCCGTGGGTGCGATCAGCAGGGTGGATCGCCCGGCCTGCGCGCGCGACAGCAGTTCGAGCTGATGGGCGCGCGGCGACCAGCCCTTGGCCGCGAACCATTTCAGGAACGGCTCGGGCAGGCGGGCGACGGCCGTTTCGTGCAAGGGCTCTGGCTTCGCGGTCACGCTTCCACAGGTAGCGCGGGCAGGGCGGATCGCCAAGCAAAAAGAACAAAACAGGATCATTTGCTTGCACGGATGGTGGCGCACAGGCACAGTGCGGCCTTTCCGCGGTGCCAAAACGACCTATCTGTGAGCCATGCGCCCCAGCGATCTGCTCCAGCCACGCCCTGAAGGGCTTTATTGCCCGCCCGGCGATTTCTTCATCGATCCGGTGCGCCCGGTGGAGCGCGCGCTGATCACCCACGGCCATTCCGACCACGCGCGGGCCGGCCACACCCATGTGCTGGCCACGCGCCAGACGCTCGACATCATGGCGCTGCGCTATGGAGAGGATTTTGCCCGGAGCCGGCAGGCTGCGGCCCTGGGCGAAAAGATCGATGTCGGCGGCATTTCCGTCACCTTTCATCCGGCCGGTCATGTGCTGGGTTCGGCCCAGATCGCGGTAGAGAAAGACGGCCTGCGCATCGTCGCTTCCGGCGATTACAAGCGCACCCCGGACGCCACCTGTGCGCCCTTCGAACTCGTGCCCTGCGATGTCTTCATCACCGAGGCGACTTTTGCGCTGCCCGTCTTCCGCCATCCGCCGCCGCAGGAGGAAATCGGCCGGCTGTTGAAGTCGGTGGCGCAGTTTCCCGAACGCAGCCATCTCGTCGGAGCCTATGCGCTTGGCAAGGCGCAGCGCGTGATGAAGGAACTGCGGCAGGCCGGTTACGACCGGCCGATCCATATCCATGGCGCATTGGCGAAGCTCAGCGACTATTATCAGGCCGAAGGCGTCGATCTTGGCCCGCTGGAGCCCGCGACGGTGGAGGCGGGCCGCAAGGGCGAATTTGCCGGAGCCGTGGTGATTGGCCCGCCATCGGCGTTCGCCGACCGCTGGGCGCGGCGCTTTCCCGATCCTGTCGCCTGCTTCGCCTCCGGCTGGATGCGCATCCGCCAGCGCGCCAGACAGCGCGGCGTGGAACTGCCGCTGATTCTCTCGGATCATTGCGACTGGGACGAACTGTGCCAGACCATCACCGAAACAGGCGCGGGTGAAGTATGGGTGACGCATGGGCGCGAGGAGGCGCTGGTGCGCTGGTGCGAATTGCAGGGCGTCAGCGCCCGTCCCTTGCACCTCGTCGGCTATGAAGACGAGGGGGACTGAACGGCATGAAGCGTTTCGCCGAACTCCTCGACCGGCTTGTGCTGACCCCCTCACGCAATGGCAAGCTCAAGCTGCTGACGGACTATTTCCGCGAGACCGAGGACCCGGATCGCGGCCTGGCGCTGGCCGCCATCACCGGCGACCTGTCCATCGCGGCCGTGAAGCCGGCCATGCTGCGCGCGCTGGTCACCGAGCGCATCGATCCGGTTCTGTTCGGCTATTCATACGACTATGTCGGCGATCTTGCCGAGACCGTATCGCTGGTGTGGCCGACGCCGCACGATGGTGACGCAACGCCCGCCCATCACATGACGCTTGCCGAAGTGATCGCGAAATTACAGTCCGCCAGCCGTTCCGACGGGCCGAAAGTTCTGGCCGGCCTGCTCGACCGGTCCGACATCCCCGCGCGTTTCGCCATCATCAAGCTGGTCACCGGCGGCCTGCGCATCGGGGTGTCGGCCCGTCTCGCCAAGCAGGCCCTCGCCGATTTCGGATCGGTGGATGTGGCCGAAATTGAGGAACTGTGGCACGGTCTCGAACCGCCCTATACCGGGCTGTTCGCCTGGCTGGAAGGACGCGCCCCGAAGCCTGAACGCGCGGCTTTTGCGCTGTTTCGTCCGGTCATGCTCGCCAATCCCGTTGGCGACGGCGATCTCGAAAAACTCGATCCCGCGCATTACGCCGCCGAATGGAAATGGGACGGCATCCGCGTGCAGGTATCGGCGGAAGGCGGTGTGCGGAGGCTTTATTCGCGCACCGGCGACGACATTTCCCGCGCCTTTCCCGACCTGGCCGACGCCATCGATTTCGAGGCTGTCATCGATGGCGAGCTTCTGGTCGGCTTGCCCGCCGCCACCGGCACGTTTTCCGACCTTCAGCAGCGCTTGAACCGCAAGACGGTTTCGTCGAAGATCATGCAGAATTATCCGGCTTTCGTGCGTTGCTACGATCTCATGCAACTGGGCCGCGAGGATCTGCGCGCACTGCCCTTCCGCGAGCGTCGCGCGCGGCTGGAAGCTTTCGTCGCAGGTCTCGAACCGACCCGCTTCGACCTGTCGCCGCTGGTCGCATTCGATGGCCGGGAAGCGCTCGAACAGCTTCGCACCGCACCCCCTCATCCCATTATCGAGGGCGTGATGCTGAAGCGCTGGGACTCGTCCTATCTCGCGGGACGGCCCAAGGGTCCATGGTTCAAATGGAAGCGCGACCCGCACACCGTCGACGCCGTGCTGATGTATGCGCAGCGCGGCCATGGCAAGCGTTCCTCTTTCTATTCCGACTATACGTTCGGCGTTTGGGCCGGACCGGAAGGCGAGGAGGAACTGGTGCCGGTCGGCAAGGCCTATTTCGGCTTCACCGACGAGGAACTGCGCAGAATAGACAAATATGTGCGCGACAATACCATCGATCGCTTCGGCCCGGTGCGGGCCGTTCGCGCCGACCGGGGGAACGGGCTGGTGCTGGAGGTGGCGTTTGAGGGGCTGAACCGCTCCACGCGCCACAAGTCGGGCGTGGCCATGCGTTTTCCGCGCATTTCGCGGCTGCGCTGGGACAAGCCGTCGGCGGAAGCCGACCGCATCGAGACGCTCAGGGCGCTTCTCAATCAGTAAGCATTTGCTTACTGATTGGGCGAAACCCTGATCTCGTAGATGTCGATGGCGTTGCCCTGGTTCTCGACATCGGAATTGATGGCTATGGTGCCGGCGGCCCCGGCGCGTTTGTCGGGGAACTGCACGTCGAACAGATATTCCCCGCGTTCGCGCCCGACTTCATAGCGCTTGCGGCCGCAATCGCCGAGTTCGCCGAAATTGCAGTCGATGGAGATTTGCGTTGTCTTGCCGTCCTCGGCGCGGGCCACCAGCACGAAAACCGCCTTCGAGCCGGAAACCTCGTCCAGTATGCCCTGGCCCACGTCGAAGGAAACGGCGGAGCCGGAAGCGCCCGAACGCACGCGCAGGAATGTGCCGCTGTCGTCTTCCATCACTTGCGCGCTGGCGTCCGAGGGGGTGGAGACCGTCGTCGGATCGAGCGGCGTGAAGACGGTGATCCATTCGCCGGAAAACTCCCCTTGAGCGGTCCGCAGGGGCGCACCCGATCCCGAGGGCGAAAAATCCTCGTCCTCGACGCTGGCCGGCGGCACCGGCACTTCGCCGCGCTGCTCGGGCGTTCGCAGTGCCCCGGATTGCAACAGCCACCAGGCGCCGAGGCCGATCACGACAATCAGCGTGAGGCCCGCGAACAGGGCGGGCAGGCCGCGCTTGCGCGGGCGCCTGCGACGCGGCGCCCGATCAGGCTCCGGCTCGGCGACGTTGCGTGGCAGGGGGCCCTCGGGGATGATGTCGGGCACGACGGGCATCACATATCCGTCGGAAGCCTCTCCTACTCTGCGATCCCTCGCTTCGAGCGCAGGCTCGCTGCCCCGGCCACGCGCGGCCGAAGACCTGTCCGGGGTGTCGATGTCCGGCGCGATGCCGTTCTGCGCCGTGGAAGGTTCGGTATTGTCCGGCGCGGGCAGGAATTGCGCCTCGATTTCGGCGATCTTGGCCTGCATGGCCTTGCGGCGGTTGATGGCCGTCTCGACCGTGACGTTCGGGTTGGCCTGCAGCGCCCGGTCGAGCGCGGAGAAGGCCGACCGGTACACCTTCTCGCGGAAGGACCGGTCACCGGCGTCGCCTTTTTCGAGGGCGTTCCGAATCGCTTTTTCGATCGGGTCCAAGCCGGAATCCTTGTGACAACTTGTGTTGCGTTGATGGTTACCCGCAGAACGCGGATCAATCAACTTTGTTGGCGTGAGGCGCGGTCGATACCGGCGCGGGCGCATGCAGTATTCGCCGTGAAATGCGCGTGCGCCAACAATCTGCCGTGATTTTTACCGGCCCACTTGAATTCGCACGGGCTTGCGGTTATCACGCCCGCATCCTCGAAGGCTTGTCCTTCCGGGCCGCTTTAGCTCAGTTGGTAGAGCATCGCATTCGTAATGCGGAGGTCGTCAGTTCGAGTCTGACAAGCGGCACCACTTTTCCTGAATGGTTCACTTTCATTCCCAATCGATGCGCGCCTCGTCCTTGTCCGGAACGCGGCAGGCTGGTTGGCTACTGGCATGCAAGCCGAAAGCATTGGCGGAATGGACCTTTTGCAGGCGGTCCGACATTCTGTCACAGTCGTGGCTATAGGCCGGACACACATGCCGGTGCTACTGGCGACAGGAAAGGAGATCTTTTCATGCCTAAACCTGTTCTCGTGCTTTTTCTTGTCCTGGCGCTTGCTCTGATAGTCGCGGGCGCGTTCACCATAGGCTTCGCGCAGACCATCACGCTGCTGGCGATCGCCGCCACCTTTATCGTGTTCTATCTGATCGTTGCGGTGTCGAGGGCCTGACCCCAACGAACCGGTAAGGGTCGCCTTCGGGCGGCTTTTTCGTGTCGGCAGGGTTGCGTCATATCCAAAGCATGGAATGATGGGCGCCGGGGGCTGAGCGACTTTTGAAAATCAGGAAGCCTGCCAATGTCCGACGTGCAAGCCTTTGCGGCGGAAATTTTCAACTCTCAGCCCTTCACCCGATGGATAGGGGCGGAACTGGTGTCCGTCGGTTCTGATCATGCCGATATAGGACTGCACGTTTCCGGCCACCACCGGCAACAGCATGGCTTTGTCCATGGGGGCGTGTTGAGCTATCTTGCCGATAATGCACTGACCTTTGCGGGCGGCGTCGCCCTTGGCGGCGACGCTTTGACGTCCGAGTTCAAGATCAACTACATCCGGCCTGCGCGGGGCGGCTATCTGATGGCGCGCGCACGCACGATCGGAAAAGGAAAGCGGCAGGCTGTCTGTCAATGCGAAATCCTGTCGAACGAAGATAGCGGCTCCCACCTCTGTGCAGTTGCGCAGGGGACGATAATATCAGTCGCTGTCCCGGCTGACTGACGGATGCCCGGCCTGCGCGCGGCGTCCGGTTTCCACATGAGTAGCGGCTGCGCCTAGGGCCTGATTTTGGAGGAGATGCGGCATGGACAGGTTCACCGGCGGTTGCCTGTGCGGCGATGTCCGGATTGTGGCGTCGGGACGCCCGTACCGGGTCGGCCTTTGTCATTGTCTCGGCTGCCGCAAGCATCATGGGGCTCTTTTTCACGCTTCTGCGATATTCCCTCAGGAAGCGGTGACGGTCGAGGGCGCAACGCGCGACTACGAGGGGCGGTTTTTCTGCCCCCGTTGCGGATCGCCCGTTTTTGCGCGCAGTGCGGACGAGATCGAGGTGAACCTCGGCTCTCTGGACGCTCCTGACCAGTTGAGGCCGACCTACGAATTGTGGACTATGCGCCGCGAGTCCTGGTTGCCGCCGTTTCCGCTCGGGAAACGATATGAACGAGACCGCGACGCCGCCAGCCGTTTCGAGGATTAAGCGCTGCCGGCAACCGGAGTCGATTCGGCAAAATTGAGTGTCCGCCGCCACATATTGTGGAAGGCGGGCAAAACGTCAGCCCAGAGCCGCTTTGGGCCTGAACTTGTCAGTCAGCGCAGACGTTGCGCGTGCCACTTCAGATGATCGTCCATGAAGGTCGAAATGAAGTTGTAGGAATGGTCGTAGCCTTCCTGCATGCGCAGGGTCAGCGCCATGCTTGCCTCCCGGCATGCGTCCTCCAGCAGCCATGGGCGCAGGCCTTCGTCGAGAAAACCGTCGGCCGTGCCCTGATCGACCAGAAGTTCCGGGAAACGGTTACCGTCCTCGATCAACAGCGTTGCGTCATATGCACGCCAGTTCGCCTCATCCGCGCCGAGATATTTCTCCAGCGCAGGCCGCGACCATCCAGCCGTGCTGGGCTGGGCGATCGGGGCGAAGGCGCTGCAACTGCGAAACCGTTCCGGGTTTTTCAGCGCTATGGTGAGAGCGCCATGCCCCCCCATCGAATGGCCGAAAATGCCCTGCCGCTCGATGTCGGCGGGGAAATTGGCGGCGATCAGGGCGGGCAGTTCCTCGGTGATGTAGGAATACATGCGATAGTTTTTCGCATAAGGCGCCTCGGTGGCGTCGACATAAAATCCCGCGCCTGAACCAAACTGCCAGTTGTCCTTTTCGTCGGGAACGGTTTCGCCGCGCGGGCTCGTATCGGGGCATACGATCATCAGGCCCAGTTCGGCGGCCATGCGGCGGTATTCGCCCTTGTCCATGACGTTCGCATGGGTGCAGGTGAGACCGGACAGGTACCACAACACGGGTAGCGGCTCGTTGCTGGCCTGCGGCGGCACGAAAACGGCGAAGGTCATGTCGCAGGCGCAACTGTCCGAAGCGTGCGAATAAACGCCCTGAACGCCGCCATGCACCTTCGAGGTGGAAACCGTCTTCATTCCGCAATTCCTCCGGTTTGGCGACAGGGGAGGGCGGTCCTGCCCCCGCTGTATTGCTCCGATGCTCGCGCCCATGGCCCGATGTGGGCCGCAACTGAGCCCACAAACCCGGAAAGGTCAAGGAGGGGCCGGTTGCCGTCAACCGATCCGCGGCGATGTGGAAATCACGGCGCGTCCGCTGGTGAGATCAGCAATCAGCGAGAGCGTCTGTTCGAGTTCCGAAAGAGGGATTGAAACGGTGAGTTCGCCGCCCGTATCGGTGTATTTCTCCGCTTTCACCTGTGCCGCCGGCATGGCTCCCAGCCGCGCCTTGACAAGGGCGAGGTCCGGAAAAAGACAGGTGACACTCAGCTCTGCGGTCTCGATGAGCGGCGTCTTGGCGGCGGTGCGCAGGCATATCGCGGCGGTTCCGCCATAGGCGCGGATCAGCCCGCCGCCGCCCAGAAGAACGCCGCCGAACCAGCGCGTAACGACCACGGCCACGCGGTCCAGTGACTGGCCGTCGATTGCCTGCAGGATCGGCTTGCCTGCTGTGCCGGAAGGCTCGCCGTCATCGCTGAAGCGGTAGGTCTGGCCGAGCCGCCAGGCCCAGCAGTTGTGGTTGGCGGATGGATCGCAATGCGCCGTGATGAACGCCTTGGCGCCCGCTTCCGAATCGATTTGCCCGGCGACCGCAAGAAAGCGGCTTTTCCGAATGTCCTGCCGGGCGCTTTCTGTGGCGGCAAGCGTGTGGAGCGTGGTCATGTTCTCCTCATAGGGCCTGCGCGGCATTTCAGCCATACCGGGATGACCTGAGGCGATTTGCAGCGAGCGTTGTTGATGCCGGCCCCCGGATCGTCTACCGGATCGTCGGAGAGGGGCCATCCACCGGATGCAGGCCCCTTGCGCATTCCGGAAACCATCCATGCGGCGTGAGACTTTCGATACCGTGATCCTGGGCGCCGGCGCGGCCGGAATGATGTGCGCCATCCACGCCGCCGCGCGCGGCGGCAGGGTGCTGATCCTCGATCATGCCAGGGCGCCGGGCGAGAAGATTCGCATTTCCGGCGGTGGCCGCTGCAATTTCACCAATCTCGGGGCGAGCGCGCGCAATTTCATTTCCGGCAACCCCCACTTCGCCAAGTCCGCTCTTGGCCGTTATACGCCACAACACTTCATTGCGCTGATCGAGAAGCATGGCGTCGCCTATCATGAAAAGACGCTGGGGCAGCTCTTTTGCGACCATTCCTCCAGGGACATCATCGCCTTGCTGGTGAAGGAAATGGCGCAGGCCGGCTGCGAAATGCGGCTTTCGACAACGCTCGAACGCGTTGAGGGCGATGACGCCGGCTTTGTCGTGACACTGGGTGGCGAGCGTGCGGCGACCGTCCGCTGCCGTCAGTTCGTGGTTGCCTGCGGCGGGAAATCGATCCCCAAAATGGGCGCAACCGGCCTCGGCTACCAGATCGCCAGACAGTTCGGGCTTGCGGTGACAGAAACCCGGCCCGGCCTGGTGCCGCTGACCTTCGGGGAGGACGTTCTCTCCGGTTTTCGCGAAATTGCGGGCGTTGCGGCAAATGTGCGTATATCCTGCGGCAAGGCGGCCTTCGAGGAAGCGCTGCTGTTCACCCATCGCGGCCTGTCGGGCCCGGCTATCCTTCAGATTTCCTCCTATTGGCGCGAGACGCAGCCGATCCGGGCGGCCTTCCTTCCATTGACCGACATCGGCGCGCTGCTATGCGCGGCCAAGCGGGAAAACGGACGCAGAAGCATTCAGACCGCGCTAGGCGAGATACTGCCCAAGCGTCTCGCCACCTACATGGCCGGGAAACAGGGATGGGGCGGCACGCTGGGCGAGACATCCGACAGGAAGCTCGCGGAAATCGCCGGCTTGCTCCGGAACTGGGAGCTTTATCCTGTGGGAACCGAAGGCTACCGCACGGCGGAAGTGACGCTCGGCGGCGTCGACACGGCATGCATCGATTCGCGCACCATGGAGACCAAAGCCGTGCCCGGTCTCTATTTCATAGGCGAGGTCGTGGACGTGACGGGCTGGCTCGGCGGCTACAATTTCCAGTGGGCATGGGCCTCGGGCTGGGCGGCGGGGACCGCGATCGCTGAAAATGCGGTGTGACCCGCCTGCGACGGCGCAGCCGGACGCCTTCCTTCTTCTGCGTATTTGACTGAGTTCAGGATAAACGCAGTTTTTCATCATCTGCGCCGTTGATGGACCGTTGCGGATCGTCTAAGAGGTTGCACGCACTATCAGGCACCCGTAGCTCAGCTGGATAGAGTGTCGCCCTCCGAAGGCGAAGGTCACAGGTTCGAATCCTGTCGGGTGCGCCATCTCACATTTACCACTGTAAATCACACCTAAAGCCTTGAACGGAAAGGCTACATTTGGTGTTCGAAGTCCTTCATTTCGGCTGTAGGCAATTGGCTCCAAAAAAGCCAGCCGCAGCACCGTTCTCTTGCCGATCAGATCGGAATTGTTCCATATAGTCCAAGGGCTTGAGAGAAATTGGAGAGCGTGTTCGAACGACTCCTCCAGGGTCCTCTGTGGTTTGCCGCTCGAAGCCAATTTTTCGAGGGCAAGAGCCTTCTCTCGTTCCAGCTTGGCAATCTTCTTCTCATAGGCCGCAATCACTGAGGCGCTGCCGGAATCAACAATGCGGTCTAGCAGCGTATCAATCTGTGATTCCAGCTTCCCGACGTTCGCTTTAAGTGCTTTTACGATCTGCGTGGCCTGCCCCAGCCGCATATCCCACGCATCTCTGAACATCGTCTTGACCAATTGAAACATCGTCTCTGCCGGTTCCAGTCCTTGCAGAACCATTTCGAACTCGCGCTCCAACTCGTCGCGGTTAATGGATTTGCGATAGCTCGCGCAGCCTTTGGTGGCGCACAAGTAATAGGGATATTTGCGGTGCTTTCCCTGCGACCAGCACGCCGTCAGTGGCTTGTTGCAGTCGTCGCACAGGATGAAGCCACGCAGCGGGAAGTCCGCGTTAATATCTTTGCGCGCCGGAGCCTTGGCCGTGCTTTTCAGTCGGGCTTGCATCTTCTCGAACGTGTCGAGCGTGATGATACCCTCATGCTTGCCCTCACGGAGACCAACACCCCAGTTGGGGGCTTCGACATATCCGGTATAAACGGTGCGCGTGAGTAGATCGTGGACACGCTGATTGCGGATTTCGCCATTGGGCAGGTCTTTAGGAAAACTCGGATGGCGCTCAAGGAAGCGTTTAACTTCCACCTGCGTTTCAAACCGGCCAGAGGCGTAGCCTTCGAAAGCTTCCTGCAAGATGGACGCATTGGGCTCATCACGGACAAGTAGCTTCCCATGGCCGCTTTCCCGCTCATAGCGATAGCCCACGGGAGCCTGGAACACCCAGTAGCCATTCTGAATACGGGCGCGCATGCGGTTGACGGTCTGTTCGCCGTTCTTCTGGCGCTGATGCTGCGATACCGACGCGAGAAGGTTCTCGACAAGCTGGGAGTCGGAATCCTCGCCAAATTCGATTGACGGGCTGACCAATACGCCGCCCGCATCACCGATCTGCACCCTCAATTCAAAGTGCGCCATTAGCCCGCGCGCCAGCCGGCTAATATCGTCAATAATGACAGCGTGAGGCTCTTTGCGCTGCTTACGCAGAAATGACAGCATGGACTGCATGCCGGGGCGCGATGTCAGGCTACCGGACGTATCGTCCTGAAAAACGCCAACGACCTCATAGCCCTTGTATTTCGCAAACTCGCGGCATCTTGTTTCTTGTGATCCAAGGCCGTCCCCGCGCACCGTTTGCTTGGCGCTGGACACACGGCAGTAGATAACTGCCTTGGTCATATCCTCGTGCTGTTTTTCGTGTGTGCTCATTCCATCTCCAGCCCACCTGCCGGACTGCCATCAACCTTGTTTTTGCAATTCGAATCCGTCCGCTTTGCTCTGTCAAACACTTCGTTCAACTCGTCCACCGCGTGTTCACTTTCCCCGCAGACCTCTTGGAGAGGGTGGACACCAAAACCGAGGTCAACGAAGGCGACGATGATTGACCAGAGCGCGTGCAAGAACGCTTCCTTCTCGTCCTCGCCAATAGCTGGGTCGTCAATTAAGTGTTTGTATCTTTCTACGTCAATCGAAACTATAGGTCGAGAATTAGAATTGAATAATCCCGTAACATTACTATTTTTGTTGCCATTGATTACTTCATTCATACCAATTCCCTCTTTTCATAATACAACCTTTAGTTGTTTATTACAAGAAATATGGCCCAAAAACCCTAGAGTTTCTGCCGTTTTCCTTGCTGCGGTGCGGTCGAGCGCCCATAAATCAGGCGCAGAGGATCGACCTGGCCGTATGCCCCAAGCGTGCGCGCAATGCGGATGTCAGCGATTTTGTGCATCCGCGAGCGCAGGCGCTCGCCCAATAGCGCTGCGGCATAGTCCTGCGCCTCGCTCTGCCGGTCGATGCGCGGAGCCCAACGCGGCGCAGGCGGCTTGAGCTGGGGGGCAGACCAGCGCAGCAGTATCTTTCGGGTTTCGATGTCATGCCAGCGCGGGGCATGCTTGCGCAGATGCGCAGCCATCCGTGCTTCGAGGCCGCTGATATAGCGGGCCATCGTTTCGCCGGAATAATCCGCGCCAGCGGCGCGCATTGATACCGCAGGGCGGCGTAAATGTGCTTCGGGAGGAAGATCGGCCACCGATTTCTGAAACTGTGTCGTTTGATCGTTGGACGGGGTTTCGCTCTGCATGGTGGATGCGGCCAAAAACGGGGCATCGAGATTGAGGCGGTACCTCATGGTTCGCTCCTCTGAGAGGCTGGGGCGGTAAAGAAGGCGATCAGCGGACACTTGCCGTCCGGTGGGACGATCCGGCGTGAATGCAGTCCGAGATAATCGCAGGAATGGTAATGCCGCGTGGAGTGCAACTCGCTATAGACCCCGGCAAAGCGCAGGTGCGGGGTTGAAAGGCTCGCAGGGTCGATGAAGAACAGTGCCAGTACCGGCGGCACCCACAGCAGGTGCTTGCCCCTCACCAGTGCTACAATGCGCCGTTCGTTCCTCGGCAACGGAGCGAGTTCTTCTTGTAGCCGCGCTTTGCCGTCGTCCGTCGCGTACCGAATGGCGAAGAGGGGCGCACCCAATAGACGCGTGCCTTCCAGCGGGTTATCCTCAACCTCATCGCGCCAAGGCGAGATGCGCCCATAGTCCACCATCGAAAGGCATAGGGGACGTAGGCCGCGCACGAAGACCCATGCTTTGCTGCGGTCCATGGCGAGGATTTCATCAGCGGTCATCAGCCGCCGTCCCAGCTCGCGGCTCGACACATTGATGCCGTCCGCTTCCGCCCGGTAAGAATAGTCTTGGCGGCGGATGGTGGATTCCGCCAGCATGTCGGACACATGCTTGGCCCGCGCCAATGAGTTCAGTCCAGCATAGATCTTGATATCGCAATAGGATTCGATGGCGCTTGCCGCCTCGCGTCCGTATTTGCGCACCAACCCGTCAAAGGACTGGATATAGAGATCGGCCGAAATTTTCAGGCCGCGCATCGTTTCCATGTCGGAGGCAAGATCGGCAAAGCGGAAATTCAGCGCCTCTTCCCCGACAATATGGATGGGGTGGTCCGCCGGGTAACGCTTGGCCGCTTCCAGCAAGCTATGAGTGAGAAGAGAGACGACCGGTGCAAAATCGCGGGCATGGCTGAGCGGGGCCATCACGAACACGACAATCTGGCGAAGGCGCATGTCCGCGATGTTGTGGCTGGCAGTGCGGCCATAACCCGCCATCCGCCCGCCTTGATTGAAAGTCAGGAGCCGCTGCGTTGCGCCTTCGAGGAAGGACGAGGCGTTCTCGGGGTTATCCTGAAAGAGCCGCAGCAGCCCGCCGCTTTCTGCGTGCAGGAATGCGGCAATGGGATCGTCCGGCATGAGCCGGAGCAATTCATGGCGCAGGAAAACCAGCCGCTTTTGAAAGCTGACCGGATCGTTCAGCAGGGCGAATACATCCGAGGGGGTGCAGCGCGCCGGATCGACCAAAGCCTGGCTTAAGATCGCAAGCGCGATGCAGCGGCGCGAGCCATTGATGAAATACACATTGGCATTCTCGCCGTTCTTGTTTTCCGGCAAATGCAGATTGGCCAGATCGAATGCCAGTTTGATGGCATCCTGCCGGAACGCATCCTGCGCATGGGCAGCGTCCAGCACCGCCTGATAGAGATTGAGCGGGGTATCCCCGCACAGCTCCTTATGCGCGCCCGCCGGATTGATGCACCAGACTTCGATGTTCCTGTCCCGCAAGGCGCGGACGAGCATAGGTGCGAGTTCGCATTTCACATCGGGAATGAAGAGCGATTTTCCCAGCCGTGCCTGATGCAGGATGGAGCCGATGACATAGTTTACTGTCTTGCCGACACCAGGCGGCATTTCGATCAGAGAGAATGGCGTACGCGGCGGAGCAAACGCTGGCGCAAGCTCTTCAAACAAACCAAGGAAGTTGCCGCTGGCGGCATCGTTCATCCCGCGCGCGACCAGCTCTTCCCAACTCGCCTGCCTTGCAGCGCCATGATCGGCAGATGCCTGCGCTGCCCGTTCCAGATTACGGCGCAAGCTGTAATCCCGAACCATGCCGATGATCGCGCCCAGACCGGCTAACGAGGCAACGGCAAGACACAGCCATGACAACGGCGATGCCCCCAAATGCCACGCAGCCACTCCGAAGAGCCCCGAGGTCATTGCCATGCGATTAATCGGGCCGGAGCGTGGATGGATCGGAACGCTCATGGCGCATCCGTCCGGTGCTCGGCAAAGGCCATCGCTTTTTCTACCGCGCTGCGCACATGGCGCAGCGTCGTTATCAAGCCGAGGCTGGATGCCACCTCGCTATCGCGCAGGGCAAGCGAATGGACGCGCAACGTGCCAAAAAGGAAAGCGATGGTTGCTGCGAGCGCGCACACGCCGATCAGGGTAATGATCTCACTCGCATACAGATAGCGACGGAAGACGATGGCGAAGCCAATCAGCCCGATCATCGGCGGTAGCACGAAGAGCAGCAGAGGCCGTTCGACTGACACATACTCGATACGGTGGATCGAATAGGTCTTGCGCGGCGTGCGCAGAAGTCTGTCGGTAACGATGAAGCCGCCGCCGCTAAAGAAGGTCGCATCGTTCATCGAGATGCTCCCTCATTGCTCTCGCACGTGCCGCTTCGCGCCACCGCGCCCATCTTGACTTCAAAGGCATCGACCGGTGCTGGCGTGTAGAACATCAACGTGCCGGTGAAGATGGCCCAATCGGTGCGGCTTTCTTCAATCGCCGTTTGCGCGATACATGCGCAAAGATCATCAGCCGACGCGAGACGGGCTGCCGTTGCGGAGCGAATTCTCTCTTGCGCGGTTTCATAGGCGGCTCCCGCCGCGCGCTTCCCGGCCTCGTATTGCTGCCGGGCAGCGCCAAGGCTGCCATGAACGTCGAGGCCGAAAGCATCCGCCATTCCCTGGCTTGCCCCAGCCGCCCAGCCCATGAAGGGGCTGTTCAGCAAGCCTTCTGCCTGCCGCAGAGCATGCTCGGCTTGATAGTCGATGCTCGGCAATGACAGCGAGGCCAGTTCTTGATCGCGCGCTTGTTCAGCCATCGCCTGCACATTGGCCGTGCAGGCCGGTAAGTAATCCGCCAGGACGATGCGCCCCCCGATGGTGGGGCCAATAAGGAGATAGTTGACGCCGCTCCAGACCAGCAAGCCGGCCAACACACTGGGAGGGACGATGTCTTTGAAGGGGCCGAAGAACATGGCGTTTATCCTTTCGTTTAGGGAGAAAAATCAGTGATCACCGCCGCGCGTGCGGTGATTGCTTCCGGCGTGGCCGTTGGCACGTCGCCCCCCGTTCGGGCGTTTGCCATCACCGTGATGGGGTGGGTGAAGCGGTTCGCCGCCAGGGTGCGGGGCGTTTCGGTCAGCACGCGGCGAAAGCGGCTCTACCGGGCTGGGGCTATCACCAAGCTCCAGTTCATGGAGTTGGATGTGCTTGCGCCATACCAACTGCCAGTAGGTGTAGAACCAGAGGGTTACGGGAAAGATCAGATCGACCGTCGCGGCAACAGCGGCGATGGGCAGGAAGCTGCCGATATAAGCGAAGGTGTCGGATACCCCCGTGCGCTTGGGAAAGGCAGGGGCGCTTGTCAGCGGCTGCGCCGACGAAGCGGCAACAACGCTAAGGCTCTCGCCGTGGCGGACAAGAATACCGTTCAGACGGACCGTGGTATCCGTGCGTCCGGCGATATCGGCACCGCCCTGTAGCTCTTCCGCGTAAGCCGATACCAATGTGACCGGCAGCGCCTCGCCCAGCTCGCCGAGTTCCTGGCGGATTTTTGCGTCGATCACCTGTGCCTGGGAGCGGCGCTCCCGGATATTGGCATTCTCATCCGCGAGTGCCGTTTGAAAATCGCTCATCAACGCATTGAGCGTTCCGGCATGGGTTTGCCGCGCTGCAAGACCGGCATCAACCTCGCGTCCGATGGCGGCGGCGCGGCCCGCCAGTTCTTCCATCGCGCGGGCTACCGTACCGTAGCCGCCGGAGCTTCCGGATACACAACCCGAAGCAATTTCGCAGGCGGCCTTTTCCTGAAGGTCGCCCACGATGGCGCGCAGGGCTGGCACGATCCGCGATGCCTGCGCAGAGCTGGCAGTTTGCGCAGCTATATGATTATCCAGCGCGATGCCGTGCTCTTGCAACTGGCGCTCTGCGACATGCGGTAGGACCAGGCCGGGATAAGTGCCCGCGAACAATCCACTGCCCACGGCCAGGATTGAGAGCACGCTGGCAAGCGCCGCCCCGCGAAATCGCCGCGCCGCCAGCGGCGCGCCGTTCTCTATGGCGAGCTTATTGACCCCGTAGGAGACAATCGCCGCCATGATGCCTATGGCGATAAATTTGGCATAAGCCAAAAAATCGCTGCCTTCCACAATGGCGAACAGGCCCGTTGTTAAGATGATGCTGCTGCCGATGGCGACGCCAGGTAAAGCCAGATCAAGGAAGGGCGGCAGCTTTTGTCTGGGAAGCTCGACCGGCTCCCGGCTCGTTGACTTGTGATCCGTCGAGGTCATCGGCACACCCCTTTGTGGTCGTGATCCTTCGGGCCGCCTCACCGCGCTTCGGTGAGGTGGGTCCCTGTGGTCAGGCATAAGAGGTGGCAAGCGCTATCCGCAGGATAGGCTATCCGATAGTGACGCTATTTTGGGTGAGTTGCAGGTAGGCGCTAGTCAGTCGCCTTGAACGTGGCGCGCGGTTGGATTTAATGCGCGCAAATTTCCGTGCGGGGCCAAACCATGATTCATCCAGATTATCCGGTGTTTGCCAATGTAACCCAAGAGCTGTTTTCTTTACGGGAGAGCGGGAAAGCTATCCTTCTGCGCAAAGCGCTTGGCATTGCACTGGACCGGCGCTTTGCAAATTTTCAAAAGGGCGTCGTGCAGGAAAAGAAAAGCCAGTTCATAAATCTGGCCAAAGAGGTGTCAGGTGCTGTGTGGTCGGCCAGAGAGCCGCACAAGATTATCACAACGCTCAAGAATACCGGCGATGGCGACGAGGAAATGACTCGTGCGCTGTATTTCCTGTGCTGCATAACCGACGAGTTTGACGAACTACGGGGGACACTCTTTCAGGTGATCGGCAACGATGTCGTCGTTGATGCCCCCGCTATCTGGCCGCCGAAACTGGAATTCCGCTTCCGCGACTTGATCGCGGCCAACCCGAAGGAAATCCGCCATCAGGTGAAAGCGCGTGTCGCGGCTCTTGCCGAGCAACGCACTGCGATGGAAAGGGCGGGCCAGCTCAATTTGGAACTGAAATCTGAATTCGGATTGATTCTGGATGATCGCCCCGTTCAAGCGGCGAATGCCGATGATGCGACTCTGTCGGGTTCGCCCATCGATCCTTCCGAAGACAAAATTATCGGCAGAGCATTTGTCGAGAATGACGCCGCAAAGTTTATTGGAGCGCATTCATCTCCCCCCTGCGGGACGCTTTGCATCATCGATATCGATGATCTGACCAAGATCAACAAGGTTTACACGCACACCGTTGGCGATCAGGTCATCGAAATTGTTGGCATGCTCGCCGAGGATGCCGTTAAAGGACTGCACCAGAAAACTGGCCGCTGCGGCGACGATACTTTCTTTATTGCCTTAGCCAAGGAGGATGAGGACACGACGATCCAACTCATGGGGCGGCTACTCAAAAACGTTCAAGATTTCGGCTGGAAGCAGGTAGCAGCCGACCTACGGGTAACAGTCAGCATCGGTATCGCGGGGCTCAGGCCGCAAGAACCGTCCCTTGATATGGCGGTTCGCGCCGGACGCGGCATGAGGGATGCGAAGGCGAGGGGCGGAAACATTACGGCCATAGGCCCACGCCACCTGTCGCGCAGCGACATGTTAAGCCCCGTTTCGACCTTGAGAGTGTGGTCATAAGGAAGCGGCAGTTAGTTCTTCGGTCCCGAGTTGATCGCCCTACGAAGCGTCGCAATATGCACGTTAAAATGTGTAGCGATTTGCTTGCGTGTTCTATGGCGCTGATCAAGCCAGATCCGTGCTTGCTCAATTTGTGACGGCGTAAGCTTGGCTGGACGTCCAAGGCGCGCGCCTCGTGCACGCGCCGCTGCCAGCCCCGCTGCAGTACGCTCGCGGATCAGTTCCCGCTCGAACTCCGCTAAAACGGCGAAGATGCCTAAAATCATCCGCCCATCCGCCTTGGTTGTGTCGATCATAGCGCCCAGGCCAGTTAGGACGCGCAAGCCGATGTCCCGCCTTCGCAGCTCTTCGACCAGGGCCACCAGATCGATTAGGCTGCGGCCGAGGCGGTCCAGTTTCCATGCAACAAGCATATCGCCGCTGCAACATTGTGCGAGGGCCTGCGTAAGTCCCTGGCGGTCAGCTTTTACGCCGGATGCGGTATCGCTGAAAATCCGGGTGCACCCTGCCGCGTTGAGCGCATCAATCTGTAAATCAAGATTTTGCTCGGACGTGGAAACGCGGGCGTAGCCGATTTTCGAAGGTCGATGGAGACGAGAGGATAGTGGCTCGTCGTGGCCGGGAGCAGCAAAAACCTCCCTTTTGATAGGGGAGCGGTAGCAGAGGGTTTCCTTATAAATCCCATGTAAGTATTCTATATGTTCTTGATTGATACTGGGACCTCAAAAAATAATGATTGTATTTTAATGAATTTATGTGGGAAAGTGAAAGCAACAAAAGGGGAGGATTTTGCGCGAAATTGTAAACAATGTAATGAAATGCTTGTTCGTTGCTGCGATCCTCATTGCGGCTTATGGCGTATTGTACGCGAACATGCACGGCCTTGCATCGCGACTTGAGCCCATCGTCGCCGTTTACATTGCTTTGGGATTGCTGTTCGCGCTTGGACTTGTCCTCGGTTCTTTGATCTCATGGCTCGCCAGGCGCGGCCAGCGTGACAAACAACGCGCACCCGTAGATGTGCGTGAGAGCCAATCTGGAAACATTTTCTTCGCTTTATTTGGTGCAATCGCTCTGGTCGGCGTGATGGGTACGGTTGTTACAACCGTCCTAAAGGGTCCCGTGTCGGGGATGCAGCGCGTCACGAAATATACAGTTGCCGAAAATGATATGCTCGCGGCATCGGTTCTTGTTTCCCGTCACTCCTTGTCGCGTGAAAACGCCGATTGCGATGGCGATGGGATTATTGAGCCTGTGGCCTACGCGGAGGGTGGAGAGGCAAGCCCCACCGGCGGCGGGGTTATTCCGCCTGATGTTGGCGTGAGCGCTCTTGATCCATGGGGCGGTGCCTATGGGTACTGCGCTTGGGATCACGGCGAACGGCTCAAGGACGAGGGGTGCGGAGGCGAAGAGGCAAACCGCCTGCGCGGTGGCAATACGGAAACAGGAATCGCTATCGCAGTTATCAGTTCGGGACCCGACCGTGTGTTTCAGACAACCTGTGAGGATTGGGTTGATGAAGCGCCGGACGTCAACAAACCGGCGGGCAGCGACGATATCATTCGCCTGATGCCCTATGGCAGCTTCCTGCTGCCGCAGGCTTCGCAAGCCCGATTGGAGGAACTTCCCGAAGAGGCCTGCACCGCGCAGACCATCGGTATGATGCGTATGTCGCTGGGTGTCGTGCAGATTTGCATGGACACAGGCTGGACTGAGGTTGGAACGTCGGCTTTTTCCGACAGTAATTTCGATCCTGTTACCAATGCTATGCTGGGGCAGCAATACACGTCCAATTCCATCAGCTTTTCCGGCTTTCTGAACCAGCGGGATATTGAAATAGTCGAAGGGGCCGCGATTCTCGTCATCAATGGCGCGCCTGCCGGAACAAGCAGCACCATTACGGCGGGCGATGCAATTGCTTTGCGCGCAACGGCTGCACCTGTACCGGAAACGACCTATACATTTGCGCTTTCCGTGAGTGGCGTGCGTAAAAGCTGGACGGTACGTACGCGCAACTTCACACCAACTCAGTTGAGCATTACGCCGCCATCGCAATCGGGTACGATCACGACGCCGGGGAACCCCGGTTATGGGAGCCCGATCAGTTTTATCGTGCGGAACATAGGCGAGGTCGAAACGGGGCCTATGTTGGCCTCACAACTGTCTAACGCCACAAATTTCCAATTTTATTCATCGGGTTCTCACATCGGAGACGGATGCAGCGGACGAAGCCTGGCGTACAACGGCACATGTGTCATTGACGTTCGCCCTCGTGCGAGTAATGACGGAGCCTATAACGGCACACTCACCGTGCGGACGGGGAGCGTGTCGGCGGTTGCAAACCTCTCAATCAACGCGACGGGCTGGAGCTGTGCCCGCCCATGGGGCGGGACAGTTGCGCATGGCGGCTCGATCACGGCATATCAAAGTGCCAGCGTGTCTTATGGCAGCAATTGCGCCTCGCAGACTCGCAGCTGCTCCCTTGGCGTTCTCTCTGGTTCCTATACCCATCAGACCTGTACCGTTCAGGCCGCCAGCAATTGCACGTCACCGTGGGGTGCAACAGTCAATCACAATGCAAGCGTAACCGCCTATCAAAGCTCAAGCGTTGCCTACGGGGGCACGTGTGCCAGCCAGCAGCGCTCGTGCAACAACGGCTCGCTCTCCGGCTCGTACACGCACCAGAGCTGCTCGGTGAATGCGCCGTCCTCGTGCTCTCGTCCCTGGGGCGGGACCGTTGCGCATGGTGCTTCCATAACGGCATATCAGAGTGCGTCGGTTCCTTGGGGTAGCAGTTGCGCAAGTCAATCCAGAGCGTGCAGCAACGGCTCCTTGAGCGGCTCTTATATTCATCAGTCCTGCTCTGTTCAGTCCGCCACCTATGCCTATGGCACGTGGGTGTGGGGCGGATGTTCGGCATCATGCGGTGGCGGGACACAATCAGCTACGCGTAGCTGCATTCGACAAAATGATGGAGCTTCGGTCGCCTGTTCTCACTGTGGAGGTGCATGCTCCACCTCGCAGGCTTGCAACACCCATGCATGCCCAGGATATTGGGTGGAGGTCGGCCTTAACTTTTCTACCATTCCGCCCGCTTGCCCGGCTGGTACAGGCAATAATGTCAGATGCACTCCAATCACCCACAACATACCCACCGGGTCTGATCAGAACGTGTACACTGCAACCTCCGCTACGTGTGTCGTTCAGACCACTGTGGGGGGGGGAACGGACACTGATGGATTTGTCTGCAATAGTCATCCTAAAATATTGTGCGCGTACTTCAATTCAATCGGCTTGCTGCCTGATCACATCTACGCGGCGGACTTGCGCTATGCCCAGCAGTTTGTGCCTGATGCAGTCTGAGGTGGTCCCGGTTTCCGAGACAGGGGCATAAGGTGGATCGACCGATGAAAAGGACGATCCAGCATGAAGACACGCAGACGGTTCTCGGCC